>NZ_JBLBUE010000122.1:0-10501 GCF_047290655.1 Alteromonas sp. AMM-1
AAGGGGAATCAATGCGAAAAACACTGGCGACCGTTGACGCCACTTGAACACTTAAGGTAAAAAACGACTAGCCAACGATGCGTTGATCTGAGGTGTTCAAATAAAACCGGAATGGCTGTTCAAGTTAATCGGAATGCGCACTAATGCGTAAATACCGTGATTGTGCTCAAGACGTTCTTCACTGAGTACTTCCGTCGGCTGAGTATATTGCCAGCCGCCAATGCCAAATCGCCAATTGTGGATGTTATAATTCGCTTCAACGGCAAGCAAAGCGCCATCTTCTGAGCTTAATGTGAGGTCGGTGCGTTTGGGGTGCTCTGGGTCCCCTGCAACTGCGTCAATCACTGCGCCTTGTAATGACCAGCCAGCGCCGAGATCAGAGGCAATGCGAATGGCCAGGGCTGAAAAGGGAAAGATCGATGGCCCCATGTCACCGGTTTGGGAATAATCGGGACCGATACCATGGGATGAGTTGAGAAATAACCCGGCTGGTTCTATGGCGTCAAACTCACTGTTCAGGTCATATAAACCGGCTTTTAAATTGATGCCAAAGGAGATTTCGGTTTCATACCACAGTTCCATGACACGCAGCATTTGCTCTGAATCAATATTACTGACTACCTGGGTATCACCCACTTTATCTGCACTGAATGAATTGTTATTGGTGTAAAAAAGGTAACCATACCACTGACCATTGTCACTGCTTCGTGTGAAATTGAGTTCGGCGATATCCATATAGGTTGAGCCTGTCTCCAGTCCGCCACGGGCGTTGTGCATAAGCTCTGCAGTATAGCTGATGCCAAAATCCCAGCTGGCCGCCTGGTCAGAGGCAATCGAGTTTGTGGTCGTAAACAACCCCAATACTGGCAACAAAAATAGGTAAATAATCCTTAACAGCGACATCACAGATCCCGTTACACTTGCTCTTGATCACTGACCGCTAAAGGTGAAAGACAAGCTTTTCAGTTCATGGGCACTGTCGTGTAAAGAGGTGACTCGTTTCCGAGCCTGGGTGACACCTTTTTCAGAGTCATAAGACATGGCCGAAAGTTCAGACAGACTCTGTGAGTTTTCTTCTACTACCTGCGTCTGTTGGTTCATTGCGGTGGTAATGGAGAAAGTCATTTCATTAATTTCAGCCATGATATGCTGCACTGATACTAATTCCTGCTGACATTGCTCTGCGTCGGTCACGCAGATACTGACGTCATCCCGGCACTGAGTCATTTCATTCACTGCTGTTTGCGTAGTAGCTTGGAGCGTTGTGATGATGTTGTCTATTTCGGTAGTCGATTTTTGCGTGTTACTGGCAAGGGCTCTTACTTCATCGGCTACCACAGCAAAACCTCGACCTTGTTCTCCGGCTCTGGCAGCTTCAATTGCCGCGTTTAACGCCAACAAGTTGGTCTGGTCAGCGATGTTACGAATAGTCCCCACCATTGCCACGATCTCTTTGGTGTAGCTATTGAGTTCGTTAATGGTTTGCGCTGACGTGTTTATGCTAGAAGCAATTTGCTCCGTTTGTGTTCTATTTTTTTCTGCCAGAGCAGTAGCATCTTGTACTTGGCTCGTAGCCAAGGTAATGCGCTCGGCTGCAACCCTTGTGTTTTCAGTAACATCACGGGATGTTGCCGATAATTCATTCATTGCGGCTGATAGCGAATCGGTATGCGAAATCTGGCGGTTCGCATTTTGCTCGACGACTGCAAATAGTTCTTCCATAGGCCCAAGGTCGTCAACGACGTTTTCTGATTTGTTGCGCAGTTCATCGGCTAAACCAAATATTTTGTCCAGAAACAGGTTGAAGCTATGCTTGATATTGCCAATCTCGTCTTTATGACGAACGTTAAACCGAAAAGTAAGGTTTGCTTTGCCATCCAGAAGTGATGCAAACATATGCTCTAAGTGACCAAGTGGTTTTAACACTAATTTCTTTACAAACCAGGTAAGTAACCCGGTAATCAGGATGGCTAAAACTAGTAAGGCAATAGAGACGTTTGTACCAAAGCGGGTATTCTCTTGCACTTCTTGTTCTGATTGTGTTGCCAGGTCAGAAGCAGCTTGCAGTAGCGGTTGCAGCTGATTTTGAAGGCTCTCAGAGGCCTGGTCAAACTCCCCCATTATTTTATTACCGGCAGCTGGACCGCCATTTATATAAGCATGAGCCATCTTTTTGCCCGTGTCGTAATACACTGTAAAAGCCGCTCGTATACTGCTGATTCGCCCTTGCTGGGACGGCAACAGTCTGCTGATGATATCCATTTGCTGTAAGGCCTGATTGGCAAATTTTTCTGCGCTCTCAAAGCCGTCGTTCAGACCGTCTTGTGCTCGGGTTGCACTTATGTCAGTCAACCATTGTTGCACCTGAACGATGTCTAATTGCAGAGTTGCGACGCTGGCAGTCAACGGCACAATAACTTTGCTCTGATTTTCAGTGGACTCGTTAATATCAGACATGGTGTTAAGCACCAACACACTTTGTACGAGTAACACCAGCAGTGTGGTGAAGATAATCAGGTAGGTTTTTTGCGATAAATTGAGTGAACCCATAACAGCCTGGATCTAAAAGTTAGCTGACAAACGCAGCACCAATTTAAGTAATGCGGGAGTCTACCTTTTTGATTTGATAAAATATATAGTTCTTTGGTTTAAGGTATTGATTTTAAATGATTTGTTGATTGAGAATGATTTGTGTTCAGGCTGGAGGTTAAGGCAAAAAAGCCTGCGAAAAACTACCTTGATTCAGTATCTTAAGCAAGTAGTAGTGGCTCTGCTTTACTACCTTGCCAAATGGTGTTTGCCGGATTGTCAACACATGGAAATTGTCAATTTTTTTTACACTTTGTTACACCGGATGGGTCAACATATTGATATTTTGTTTTTAAATCAATTGATTAAATTTTGGTATGTGATTTGCTTTTCAAGGTCAATATAAATTTGTAGACGTCGTTTAAAAGGGTAGTCCGATGAAAAAATTTGTGTGCACACTGGCGCTTTTGTTTGCAGGATCTGCTAATGCCGGCATTATTACTGTTGGCGGTTCTTCTTTAACGGGAGCAGACCAGGTATTCGGATTTGAAGCGGGAAAAGCTGCTTATAGCTGGGAAGTATTGAATACCCAGTTTGTCGGTGAGG
Organism: Alteromonas sp. AMM-1; assembly: GCF_047290655.1. Lineage (NCBI taxonomy): Bacteria > Pseudomonadati > Pseudomonadota > Gammaproteobacteria > Alteromonadales > Alteromonadaceae > Alteromonas > Alteromonas sp. AMM-1. Next base: position 3,136 of record NZ_JBLBUE010000122.1, read on the forward strand.
GATTGACCGTATCTTCGAATATTGATAACTCGATCCTTCTCTACGGGGCTGGCGCCTGCCTGCCTGGCTCTTTCAGTTACAGTGGATCGAATTACATCGGTGTTGGTATCTATGACAACTGTTATGTTGATCAAGGACAGACGACAGCCACATTTACTTTTGACGACGTTGTTTCGGAAGCGTCGTTTGATTGGTATGCACATGGGGCGAATTACACATTTACTATACAGGCACTTTTGAATGATGTAGTTGTATCCTCGGCTGGAATTGCTGGAAATGGCTCTACGGTTAATATTTCGCTAGCAGGAAGTGACTTTGATCAGATCCGTTTTATTGAATCATCTTTACAAAGCTGGTTTTGGATGGATCAGCTGGCCGTTAACTATGCTGAAGTTAGTGGATCAGTTCCAGCCTCAGCGCCAGCTACGCTGGCTCTCTTCGGCCTTGGCTTAGCTGGCATCGGTTTTTCACGCAAAAAGAAAGCTGCTTGATTTACTTCTTTCGGCAGTATCATTAAGCCTCGCAATAGCGGGGCTTTTTTATGTCTGTATTGTGCTCATCGCAGTTAGCATTGTCCTGACTTATGAGCCTTAAAGTGACCACTGAAATATTAAAGTCTGCATTCGTAGCGGTGCGTTTAATAGACTTTTCGATCCGCTCTCCGTTTTTAAGTAATCGAGAGATTATAATAATCTACTAAACACGATGCGAAACGATGAGGGCTTTGGTGCCAAAGGTTTCAACGAAACTTCATTCTTCAACGTGCAGTCGAGGTCGTGTTCACTGCACGAACTTTGACACCTCGACAATTCATAATGATACAGACTGGTGTGGCCTAAATTAGATTGCCATGCTCTCGCTATCCTACGGTTTATCTTTTTTCTGCCAATAGCTGGCGAATAATGCGCCCGACAGGTTGTGCCAAATACTAAATAGCGCGCCAGGCAGTGCGCTGGCAGCAGAAAAATACTTTAACGCCAATGCCACGCTTAATCCTGAGTTTTGCATACCCACTTCAATGGCAACGGTACGGGCAACAACGGTGTCATAGTTGAGTTTGCGGGCAGCCCAGTACCCACAGGCCATGCCGGTCAGGTTGTGTAGCATTACAGCAATCACAACCGGCCAAACCAGGTTGTTGAGGTTGTGATTGTTTAATGCCACCACAATGGCAATGATCAGCAGTATCGCCGTAACAGAGAAGCGTGAAAACCAAGGGGTTAACGCACTCAACCGGGCTGAGAAAAAATGATTGAGCAGCATACCCGCGGCGATGGGTAGCAGTATTACCTTAATCAACATCGTGAGCATTGATGCCGCAGGCACATCAATGTCCTGACCCAAATAGAGCCAGGTAAGGACAGGCAGCATAACCACAGCAACCAATGTCGACATCATTGTCATGCTAACGGATAACGCTACATCACCTTTGGCAAGATAAGTCATTACATTTGAAGCCGTACCACCGGCGGTTGCACCTACCAGCATCATACCTGTCATGAGTTCGCTATTCAGGCCTAGCAGAAGGGAAATAAGCCAGGCGGCCAGTGGCATCACAATAAACTGAATAGCAACCCCTAAACCAACAATGTTGCGAAATGCGATTACTCTACCGACATCCCCCCATTTTAAGGTTATTCCCATACCCAGCATCACCATAACCAGCAGGGGCACAATCCAGGATTTCAACTGAATAAAGGGCTCGGGATACAGATAGGCCAGCAAACTAACCAAAACGGCCCATACCGGAAACAGTAAAATTGCCATGGAGATACCTACTATGAAATTGTGTTCTTCACCCAGTTTAACACCAGAATTTAGCTACAAAATAATATCTTAAATTTAAGACTAAGCATTCTTTAACGCACCGAACGTGGCTTTATATTCACTGGGCGAAATAGAAAGATACTTTCTGAAGTTGTAGCGAAGGGTAATGGCGTTGTCGAAACCCGCGCGCTCGGCAATGTGATCCAGGCCTAATTGTGTGGTTTCCAGCAGTGATTTGGCCACTTCCAGCTTACGGGCTTGAAGCCACTCCAGCGGCGTCATGTGGTAGTGCTTTTTAAAATGCCGGTCGAACGTACGGCGGGTCATACTGGCTTTATTGGCAATGTCGTCAATGGTTAGCTCTGGTGACAAGTGTTTTACTGCCCAGTCCAGAGCCTGGGACACCGACGATTTGGTTTGTGGCAGTGGTTTTTCTACAAATTGAGACTGCCCGCCGTTGCGGTGAGCGGGCAGTACTAACCGTCGTGCCACGGTATTGGCCACGTGATAGCCGAAATCCTGGCGAATTACTTCAATCCCCAGATCCAACCCTGCTGCGCTCCCTGCTGAGCAGCCAATGATGCCGTCGTAGTGATATAAAATGTCTTCCTGATAGGTAACATGCGGAAAGCGTTGCTTAAAGGTGCTCGCATATCGCCAGTGTGTGGTAGCTATTCTGCCGTTTAGTAATCCCAATGCTGCCAGCAAAAACGATCCGGAACAAAAGCTGATGATACGGCCGCCTTTTTGATAGTGCTGTAATACGGCGTGTTTTAATGTGCTGTCGATGGTAGTGATAGACACCGGAAAGCTGGGGATCACCAGCAAATCACACTCGGGCAATTGGGTAACCTGTCGGCAACTGAAGGTGCTATCGCACAGCCCCGAAAGGGCTGTTTTTCCAAATGCCACGATATCGGTGCTATACCAGTGTTTAAACTCAGGCCGGGGTAGCGCAAACAGTTCTACGGCGCTAGCCAGTTCAAACAGCGACACCTGTTCTGCAACCACAATCACTACTTTCATTGTTTATCTCGAATTCTTGTGAATGTCTAAATATTATCGATAGATGTCTAATTAGACAATATGGGCGAGTAAAAATACCGCGCATAATGCTTCCATCAACTTACAAGGAGCACCAACATGTTTTCAACCGTAGTCAGACCCAGACCCGCATCATCAGAAGAAGCGTTAGCCCATTTTCAACGTTTACTTACGTTTGAAACAGACTGTTGGGACGTGCATTACGCGCTTAACAATAATTTGCATGACTTCGTATTGCTGGACGTACGCGGCATCGATACGGCCAAAAAGGGCTATATCGAAGGCGCGGAGTTTTTACCTCACGCCAACATTACCGAAGCGGCGTTGAGCAGCTATCCTGATGATACTATTTTTGTGGTGTATTGTGCTGGCCCGCACTGTAATGCTACCGAAAAGGCCGCTATCAAACTGGCAAGATTAGGTCGCCCGGTTAAGAAAATGATTGGCGGTGTAACCGGTTGGCTGGACGAAGGCTTTACGTTGAAAGCCGATGTCTGATATGGCCTTAAAAATAAGTAGGGCAAGTCAGCAGGACTTGCCCGCTGTGCTCGGGCTAATGCGCGAGCTGGCCGACTTCGAGGGGTATCTTGCGCAGTTTGCAGTTACCCTTGAGGTGTTGGAACAGCAATATTTGCAGCGCAATACCTTTGGTATTCTGGTAGCGAAAGCAGCAGGCGCGAACTCAGAGTCAACTGATATTGCTGGGATCCTGGTGTATTTCTTTCAGCCTTTTACCTACGATCTTACGCCCTGGTTGATTGTAAAAGAGCTGTATGTGGCCGCCGCTTACCGAGGGCGTGGCGTAGGTCAGGCGCTGATGCTGGAAGCTAAACGGATTGGTAAGGCGCAGGGCAGCTCGCGGATGAAATGGGAAGTACTTACCCATAATCAGGCTGCCAGGCAGTTTTATACACAGCTGGGTGCAAGAGTGGAAGACGACTGGCGCACCATGAGCCTGTCGCTATCTGACTGACAGGCTGTAATCCGCTTCGTCGAAGCGCTGTAAAATCTTGAGCAGTGCCAACAAGTTGTGCTGAACGTTATCCATACGGATCTCATTGTCATATACCCGCGAGCGCAGTCCGCCCAGGGCTGCTTTTTTATTGCGAACGTAATACATGTCGATGTCGTTAGCGAATTCAAGCTGCATGGCGTGGCGAATACCTTTAATAATAGCCTGGCGGTAAGCTTCCTGGCGCTGTGTATCATTGATGGCTTTGGCGAGAGCCCACGCATCAGCCAATCCCTCCAGATACACACCGGTAGCCGAGGCATGAGGCGGGCCATAGCCGCCTTTCGGATAATAAAACCGACCCGCAAAATCCGGATAATCAAAGCCGTCGCGTTCTTCCATTAATTGCAGTTTTTCAATTAACCAGTCGTTCATGGTAAAGATGGACGACTGCAGAAACGCATCGCCGGTTTGTTGCCATACCTTGTAATACGCCTGGGTATGCCAGGGCACAAATGCCGGGTTGCGGTTAGCAAAATGCCAGTCCATATAGTAATGGGCACTGGTTAAAAACTGCTGCAGACGTGCGTCGTCTGGTTGTTTCTCCAGCCAGTGTGCCCAGAAAAACATGGCTTCGCCGGGATAGAAGTTATGCAGATCATTGCGCTCCTGACGAATGAAAGTACGGAACGCACCATTGGGTTGCCATTGCTCATCAATTGCTTTCACCAAACCATCAAAGGGAACGCTGAACTCATTGGCCCGCGTTGAGGTTAAAATAGACAGCGCAGCCAACCCGGCGGCTCCTAACTTGCGTTTGCGGCTGTATTCTATGTAGCCAATATCACCATCGGTTTTGTAGTAGGTGTTCAGGTTAAACTGAAGATTTTTATGTGCTAGTTCACTGGCCGGTGGTGCCTGCGTGGTATTCGCCCAAACTTGCATGGCGTAACTTGCCATGAACTGACGGATCATGTTGTTGGATGTCGAAAATGTATTTGGACTAGGCCAGAACTTATAAGTCGTTTCGCCGGTATTTTCATTGGTATTGTTTAGCAGCCATCTGGCTAGCCGCTCACTCATTGCTTGCACCGATGATTGCGAAATATCGTCGTAACTTACCAATTCATTACCGCGATAAAGCGGCGTAGCGGTATTGGTAGCCATGTCAAAATAAAACTGGTGGTTGTCGTAGGTGTAAAAGGGGATATCAGTAGTATTAAGCTGAGACAGACTTACGTTAATGGTTTTGGCAAAGTGCGTAAGAATGCGCCAGGGGGCCTGATTCAGGCTAATCGCTTTGAGACCACAATAGTTAATGGATTTGTCTTCATAGTGAAACTCTACGCCTTTCACACCTATTGCGGTTTGATAGCTGCTAGGGGATTTCAGCGGCATTGGCGTGAGCGTGTAGTTGTAACCAAAACACAGCGTAAGTTCACCAAACGCTTTACCTTCCAACGCCGCAATGCCGTCGCTAAGCAGTTCCCGCCAGCCTGCGTTGTGCTTAATGGTGGCTTCGGCTACCAGCTTGCCGTTTAATCTGCCGTATAACTGCAACGACGTAACCGGGGTTGACGCGCCAGGGCCTTCGGTGAAGTAGTCTTCCAGCGACATTACCACTCGCTGTTCAAGTGTAGGAGGATTTGCAGGGGTACTGCTGCAACTGCTTAACAACACAAGTAGGGTACTGAGCAGTATTAGGTATCGGCAAAGTGTGCGTGGATTCGTCATTGAATTATCGCTGAGTTGTTGGTGTCACATAGTCACCTGTTCCATTGCGGCCCAGCTTAACCAAGGGCCGCGTTGGATTCAATCTGAACTATTGATCCTCTGATATGTTGAGCAGTTTATAAAACTCGCTGCCCGCAGCTAAAAATGCGCCCACGCCATACACTTCGGTTTTATCTGGCCAAGCTTCTCCGGGTGCAGCGCCAATAGGTTGTACATAGCCTAACATGCCCGTGTCGGTAATATGCGAGTTCATATTCGCCCAGCCTTTTTCTACCGCAGGTAAATAGGTAGTGCTATCCAGATAGCCGTTGTTGATTCCCCACGCCAAACCGAAGGTAAAGAAACCCGTGCCCGACGTTTCAGGGGTAGTGTACACGTCTCCTGCTTTTAAGCTCATGGGCCAAAACCCGGCTTCAGACTGCAGCTTAATAATGGCGCTTGCCATATCAGTAAACAGGGTTTCAAAATAGGCTTTTTGCGGGCCGTCGGGCATGTCTTCCAGAATCAATGCCAGGCCAGCAAATACCCAGCCATTGCCGCGCGACCAGAAGATTTTACGCTCGTGCTCTTTCACGCCAATATAGTGTTCGTCGCGGTAAAAGAGGTGTTCTTCGGTGTCGTAAAGATGATTGGCTGTTGCTACATACTCCGCGAACATGAAGTCCCTGTATTGCTTGTTGCCGGTGATATTCGCGAGCTTAGCCCATACCGGCGGGGCCATAAACAGCGCGTCGCACCAGGTCCAGCGCTCAGTGTATTTATAGTTGTTCAATCGCATGGGTTGCTGGCTGGGGTTGTTCATAATATGCGTAGTGCGTTTAAGGGTATTTGCCAGCATGTGATCCGACTGATACTTGTTGTACAGAGAAAGATAAAGCTGACCAATCGCCTGATCATCAGCGTGGTATTCAGCCTTGGCCAGTTCCCATTTGTTTTCGTTGGCAACGCTCAGTAAAAATTCATAATAACGTTCTGTTGGAGCAATGTTCGCCCAGCGCTCCATGCCAATATACATAGCTGCATAGGGCCAGCCGTTAATGGGGTTGTCCCAGTCGTGCTGTCGGCCGTAATCGTCCCGAAAGTGGGCAATTTGCCAATTGGCCATGTTGGTTAATGAGGCTTGCACAGTGGCTTTGTCGGGTAAGGCTGCGTGGGTGCACAGCGCACACATGCCCAGCGTAAACAGGAGTGGGCGAAACAGTGTAAACATAGTGATATCCTTATTGTTTAGTGCAGGCTGGCTTGCCAGCTCAGCACGCCTATGTGACTGGGGGCAACCTGTGCACTTTGGGCATCATTACCATCCAGTTGCACAACGCGCTGAAGCAACATGTCTGCCCTGCCGTGGTGTATCCATTGAATTGGGTCGATACTGGGTTCCCAGGCCCCCACATTTTGTGGATGCAGTACGTGGGATTCCCAGTTTGATGAAGCAATATCACGCATGGTTAGGCCCATCACCTGACCGCGCTGAAAGTCATCGCGATAGATAATATGCAGTGACGTGACGCCGCCTTGTTCCGCGGGCAGGATCACGGCGCGTGATAGGGGCGGGCGTTTGGTGCCATGGCCACTTAATTCGAAATTCTGAGCCGCTTTGGGGGCTTTAATCACCTGCCAGGTATTGGGTTGAGGAAGCGGATAGACCACCTGAAAACGAGGGATGTCAGTGGGTGAATCGGCCCAGTAGCTGGCAATAAAAGGCCGGCTGTTGATATCGGCCATTACCACAGGCGGATTCATCAATTTGCGGCTTTGTGGAATAGGCATGACTACGTCAGATGCTTGCTCCGTAATCGGCAAGGAGTAAGGCTTGCCGTTGTTTTGTTGCCAACTGTCTCCGTTGTCGAAGGAACGGGCGTAGGCAAG
>NZ_JBLBUE010000123.1:0-10339 GCF_047290655.1 Alteromonas sp. AMM-1
AATTCAGTTAATCGACCGTACACGCGATCTGCACTTCCCGTGGTTTCCGGCCCGGGCGCTGTGCCATCACATTCTGGGTCAAACCGCGCTGGTCGACTTAGCAGGCTTGCGTGACGCCATCGCCGAACAAGGTGGTGATCCGTCTAAAGTTAACCCGGTAGTGCCTACACAGTTGATTGTGGACCACTCACTGGCCGTTGAGCACGCGGGTTTCGAACCAGACGCTTTTGAGAAAAATCGCGCCATTGAAGATCGCCGCAACGACGACCGTTTCCATTTTATCAACTGGACCAAAACCGCGTTCAAAAATGTGGATGTTATCCCGCCAGGCAACGGCATTATGCACCAGATCAACCTGGAAAAAATGTCACCGGTTGTACACGCCAAAGACGGCGTTGCCTTCCCCGATACACTGGTAGGCACCGACAGTCATACCCCTCACGTTGATGCGTTGGGCGTTATTGCAGTAGGTGTAGGCGGTTTAGAAGCAGAAAGCGTAATGCTGGGCCGTGCGTCTTATATGCGTTTACCCGACATTGTGGGCGTTGAACTGACTGGCAAACCACAGCCCGGTATCACCGCTACCGATATTGTATTAGCGCTTACCGAGTTTTTGCGCAAAGAACGCGTTGTATCAGCATACCTGGAATTCTACGGCGAAGGCACTACCCACCTGACCCTGGGCGACCGCGCCACCATTTCCAACATGACGCCAGAGTACGGTGCCACTGCTGCGATGTTCTATATCGATCAGCAAACACTGGATTACCTCACCTTAACTGGCCGCGATGCCGCTCAGGTGAAACTGGTGGAAACCTACGCCAAACAAGCTGGCTTATGGGCTGATACCTTAACTGGCGCAGAGTATGAGCGCGTGCTGACATTTGATTTATCGTCGGTTACCCGCAACATGGCCGGCCCGTCAAACCCGCATGCCCGTTTGCCCACCAGCGAATTGGCAGCGCGTGGCATTGCCGGAAAATTTGAAAAGCAGGATGGTTTAATGCCGGATGGCGCAGTGATCATTGCTGCTATCACCAGTTGCACCAACACCAGTAACCCGCGTAACGTTATTGCGGCAGGCCTGCTGGCCCGCAACGCCAACGCCAAAGGCCTGGTTCGCCAGCCCTGGGTAAAATCCTCGTTGGCACCGGGTTCCAAAGTGGTGAAAATGTACCTGGAAGAATCCGGACTACTGCCTGACCTTGAGAAGCTCGGCTTTGGTGTAGTGGCCTTTGCCTGTACAACCTGTAACGGCATGAGTGGTGCGCTGGACCCGGTCATTCAGCAAGAAATCATCGACCGTGACCTTTACGCCACCGCCGTACTGTCGGGTAACCGTAACTTCGACGGCCGTATTCACCCCTACGCCAAGCAGGCATTCCTGGCATCACCGCCCTTGGTGGTCGCTTACGCCATTGCCGGTACCGTGCGCGTGGATATTGAAAAAGATCCACTGGGCTTTGACCAGAATGGCAATCCGGTCACACTCAAAGACATCTGGCCTACCGATGAAGAAATCGATGCGGTAGTAAAAGCCTCTGTAAAACCAGAGCAATTCCGTCAGGTGTACGAACCTATGTTTGACCTGTCAGTTGATTACGGCGAGCACATTGACCCGCTGTACCAATGGCGTGAAATGAGTACTTACATCCGTCGCCCGCCCTATTGGGAAGGCGCATTGGCGGCAGAACGCACACTTACCGGTATGCGTCCGCTGGCAATACTGCCCGACAATATCACTACCGATCACTTGTCTCCGTCTAATGCCATTCTGGCGAGCAGTGCGGCGGGTGAATACCTGGCTAAAATGGGCTTGCCGGAGGAAGACTTTAACTCTTACGCCACGCACCGCGGAGATCACCTCACCGCCCAGCGCGCAACCCTGGCTAACCCTAAACTGTTCAATGAAATGGTGAAGGAAAATGGCAAGGTGAAGCAAGGCTCACTGGCGCGCATTGAACCAGAAGGCAAAGTTACCCGCATGTGGGAAGCCATTGAAACCTATATGGAACGCAAACAGCCGCTGATCATTGTGGCTGGAGCTGACTATGGTCAGGGTTCTTCACGGGACTGGGCCGCCAAAGGCGTGCGTCTTGCCGGTGTTGAAGTGATTGTAGCTGAAGGCTTTGAGCGCATTCACCGCACCAACCTGATAGGTATGGGTGTGTTGCCACTGGAGTTTAAAGCGGGCACCAACCGTATCACCCTGGGCCTTGATGGCACCGAAACCTACGACGTAAAAGGCGATAGAACGCCAGGTACAACACTGACGCTGGTGATTAATCGTACCAACGGCGAGAGCATTGAAGTACCGGTAACCTGCCGTCTGGACACCGCAGAAGAGGTGTCTATTTATGAAGCAGGCGGTGTGCTGCAACGCTTTGCCAAGGATTTCCTCGAAGGCCAGACAAACTAAAATCAGGCGAACTAACCAAGCCAACGACAGTACGGAGGGGTTTTGCCCCTCCCACCTAATAAACAGCGAGTATTTATCATGGCATTTGCACCGCAAATTAAAATTCCGGCCACCTACATGCGAGGCGGTACCAGTAAAGGGGTCTTCTTCAACCTTGCCGACTTGCCTGTTGAAGCACAACAGCCAGGCGCCTATCGCGACGCGCTGTTACTGCGCGTAATTGGCAGTCCGGATCCCTATGGTAAACAAACCGATGGCATGGGCGGCGGAACGTCCAGCACCAGTAAAACCGTGATCCTGAGCAAGAGCCAGCAAGAAGGTTATGATGTGGATTATCTGTTTGGTCAGGTAGCCATTGATAAAGCGTTTGTTGACTGGAGTGGTAACTGCGGCAACTTAACCGCGGCAGTGGGCGCGTTTGCCATTAACAATGGGTTAGTCGATGCGACGAAAATCCCCGACAACGGCATCGCAGTAGTGCGGGTATGGCAAGTTAACATCAGTAAAGAAATCGTAGTACACGTGCCCATTACTAACGGCGAGGTACAGGAAACCGGTGACTTCGAGCTGGATGGCGTAACCTTCCCAGCGGCGGAAGTAAAAGTTGAGTTTATGGATCCGGCCGACGGCGAAGGCGATATGTTCCCTACCGGCAATTTGGTTGATGAACTTACTGTACCTGAATTTGGCACCCTGAAAGCCACCATGATCAATGCCGGTATTCCCACCATATTTGTGAATGCTGCCGACATTGGCTACACAGGTACTGAGCTGCAGGATGCTATCAACAATGACACTGAAGCATTGGCTCGCTTTGAATCTCTGCGCGCACATGGCGCGATTAAAATGGGGTTAATTAACAACCTCTCTGAAGCAGCCAGTCGTCAGCACACACCTAAGATTGCCTTCGTGGCACCGCCAACGCCTTACACCTCGTCAAGCGGAAAAGCCATTGGCATCGACGACATCGATGTACTGGTAAGAGCGCTGTCGATGGGCAAACTACACCATGCCATGATGGGCACAGCTGCGGTCGCTATAGCTACTGCAGCGGCCATTCCGGGTACACTGGTGAACGATGCGGCTGGCGGTATTGATCGTGAAAACGTAGTATTCGGCCACCCGTCTGGCACGTTGGCTGTGGGCGCACAAGCTCAGCAAATTAACGGAAAATGGCAGGCCACCAAGGCCGTAATGAGCCGTTCTGCCCGCATCCTAATGGAAGGACGGGTACATATTCCGGCACCAGAACTATAACGCAACGCTTCCTCAGGGTGGCTGGCTATCATTGGGCATGGGCCAGTCACCTCTTTTACTGGTATTCATATCAAAATAGATGCACACTGTTTGGTCAGGGATTCTGATATAAACTGGTCGAGAAGGATTATATGGTTCGACGATTTAGCATGCATGGCTCGCTGGAAGTGCGCGTTGAAAACCGCGTACTGGTGTTATCGGGAAGTGGCCCGTGGAACAGCGAATCCTTGCAGTTAACCGATGCATCGATTATGCAACAGGTTAAGGCGCTTTACGGCAGCCCCTGGGGTGTACTCGGCTTGTTTTCCGGGGAAGCCGTGTATGTGCCCGAAGCCATTCAAACACTACAAAAGCAGGTTAGTCAGGAATTAAAGCTGGGCCGGGTTGCCACAGCGGTTGTACTGAACAACGTGCAGGCACCTCGATTATCCCAGTATCAGTTTGAGCTAATCTATAGCAGCTGCGGACACGCTTTAGAATTTTTCGATGGCGAAGCAATTGCCAGGCGCTGGCTACAGGCACAAATTGCTGCTGCTCAATCTGATGCCCGTTTTCAGGCATAACATGTAAAGTACTTTGGCCAAACGATGACTGAACTTGTCAGGTACAATAGTCTTCCCTAGGGCGTGTTGATCTTTGCTGTATGATTTTGCAGCAGCCTGTGCGACGTTTATACAATGAAGCGCAAGTGAAGTGTAGTCATCTACATGAACTTGGGCTGAAGCAGTAGAAATGTTGCACAGGCGCTGCCCGAAAGGTTCGCTCTAGGTGTCCACCGCTCTTTGTTGCATGCTCTTGATGCAGAACCACTGCACCTGCGAACATGCGCCGCGATCGCTGAACACCTAGAACGAACAAAATTAATACAGCAAAGATCAACACGCCCTTGGCTCATCATGCACTATACTCATTACATTAGAGTGTGTTCGGGATAAATATGTATAAATGGCCTGTTCGATTGTGTTGGTGTATCGTATGTGTATGCAGTAATGCGAATGCAGCACAAATACTGCGGGCCCCCACCTTTACCACCTCTCACGCCATTATTGACTATTTCTACGAACAACTGGACTTAGCGGTTGAAGCCACCCAGGAAGACTTTGGCGAACTAAAAGTGGTGCGGGTTGCTATACCGGTTGAGGAAGAACGCCAGTTACGCAATCTCAATGAAGATATTGCCGACATCGCCTGGGCGACTTGTTCCCGTGAGCGGAATGAATTATACACCCCGGTTGCTATACCCTTTTCTGCCGGGTTATTTGGGATCCGATTGGCGGTAGTACGTGAAAGTGATCAGTCTATTTCTCGCGTTGATTCACTCCCATCCTTGCGGTCGCTGGTAGCCGTGCAATCCTCGAAGTGGCATGATTTTATGGTACTTCAGCAAAATGGTTTAACGGTTCTCGCTTCCGATCGCTTTTCTGCTTATCGCGCTGTTGAGCGGGGTCTGGCCGATTTCTACCCCAGGGGCGTCGCCGAGATTACCGAAGAAATGGCCGCGGCCAATGTTCCGCAACTAACCATCGCCCCCAACTTTGCCTTGCGCTATCCGGCTTTTTTTATTGTATATGTTAAAAAAGACAACGCCTTGTTGGCCAAGCGATTAACGACTGGTTTTGAACGAACCATAAACTCCGGGCAGTATAAGGCGCTGTTACACGAAAAAGCCTGGTTTCAGGAAGCCATGCAATTACTTCAACACCGGCAGTTTGTTGATCTGGAAAATCATCAGGTTGATGATAAGTGTATGCAAGCCGGGAAGTATATTCCCGACTTATTAGGTGTGGTTAAATCTAGTAGCGATAAGCCAGGCTGATAAACGGAAAGCTATCGCCGTCCGGGGAGTAATTATAGGTTGCGCCTAGCACAAAACCGGATTTGCCCTGTCCACTGAAGTAGATTTTCGCGCCGATAGAACCACCTAGCTTTCGGTCGTATTCAATGTAGCCGGTCCCATCATCTACAGAGTCGATTTCCATTATGCCGCCGTACAAACCCAGCGCAAAATGACGATTCAGAAAGTAATTAGCCCCTACCCCGGCCCCCACGCTGTACTCCTCTTTCGAAGGGTCGTCTAACATGCCGGTGGCTACATACACTTCAAGTGATTTGATGGGGGTAGGCATGCCCACCTGAGCCCCAAATCCGCCGTACTCAATACCTGCGCCAGTTTCAAAGTACGGCTGCTGTTTCGCAACGACCAGTGTTGGCAACAGGGCCAGTAACATCCATGCTTTCATTGTGTTCCTTTTCGCTTGAATAATAACAACGACTACGTGTTCCATATGATTAAAAAGCGCATTAATCATCAATCATCTGTTCGTTTAACCAATTGTGCAGAGTATCCATATCCTGTTGCACCGCCATTTGCAGCTCTTCTACCCAGTCATGCACATTCTGCCACCATGCCGGGTGGTCGCCTTGCTGGATTTGGTTGGCAATGCGCTGTACTCGCGCCAAGCCAACCGAACCGGCTGCGCCTTTAATTTTATGCGCCTGCGCACATACTTCCGATTTTTCATCGGCACTTAAGCTCAGTTGCAGAATTTCCATATATTCGGGCATTTTCTCATGGAATACCTTCACGCTGGCTCGCACCATGTCTTCGCCAATGGTATCCACCAACATTTGTAATAAGTCCATGTCCAGAATATTGGTAAGTTGCTTACTGGTGTCTACCTTAGGTACATCACCTGATTTAGGCAGAGGCGCTCTCTCGGGTTCAGGCTCGGCAAACAATAGGTTCAACACTTCTATTACCCGGCTTTTCTTCACAGGCTTGGCAATAACGTCGTCCATGCCGTTTTGCAGGTATTCCTCACGCTTTTTAATCACGTTTGCAGTAAGCGCCACAATTGGCGTTTGCATTACCAGATCTTCTTCGATCACCGTGGCGGCAACGTCGAAGCCGGTCATGTCTGGCAGCTGTATATCAAGCAGAATTAGGTCGTAGGTGGTTTCGCGGATCTTATCAATGGCCTCTTGCCCGGTCATGGCAACATCAACGTGTTGACCCAGCTTCTCAAGCAACGCTTTGGCTACCATCACGTTTAATTCGATGTCTTCCACCAGCAGAATATTCAAACCAGTTACCTGGAGCTGTTCAACCTGCATTGGGCGCTTGGAGATTTGTAGAGGTAACTCAACCGTAAAGCGTGTACCTCTGCCTTGCTTACTCTCGACGCGAATATCGCCTTTCATTAAATCGACCATTTGCTTACAAATCGCCAACCCGATGCCAGTGCCGGTTGCAGATTGATGATCCGGGTGATCAACCTGATAATACATGGCAAAGATCTTGTCAATTTCGCTTTCAGGAATTCCCACGCCGGTGTCTTCAATCACAAACGTCACCAGCGACACATCATTGTCTGGGCGCGACGCAGATACCGTTAACGTTACATGCCCTTTTTGAGTAAATTTCACCGCATTAAACAAGATATTCCAAAGGATCTGGCGCAACCGCGTGCCGTCTACTTCAACCAGCTTGGGCAGTGGATCATTAATATTGGTGATCAGTTCCAGCGATTTGTCTGCGGCAAGCAAGCGGATAATAGAACTCAGTTCTTCGGTGAAATCACGCAACGACACGGTTTTCAGCGACAGCTCAAGTTTGTCGCGCTCCAGCTTGTCCATGTCAATAATGTCATTAAAGATATTCCCCAGGGTTATAGCACTGGCATAAATGGTACTTACCCAACTCCACTGTTCACGGTTCAGTTCAGTATCCCTTAGCATGCGACTCAGACCAACAATCCCGTTCAGAGGCGTTCTTAACTCGTGGCTGATAGTAGCAATAAAGCGCGTTTTATCATTACTGGCTTTTGCAGCGGCGTTTTCTGCCTGTTTGCGCTCCGTCATATCACGGCCAAACGCCAGTAGTCCCAGTCGGTTTCCGTCCTGATCAAAAAACGGTACTTTACGCATTTCAAAGTAACGCCGGCGGCCATCGGCAAAGCGAAGCCAAAGTTCTTCGGTAATACTGGCATTCGCTTCCAGTACTTCGTGATCGCTGGCCACCACCTGACGCGCCAGATCTTCTTCATATACGTCGTGCGGTGTAAGACCAAGTAACTGCTTTTCAGTTTTACCTGTCATCTGTTCGGCTATCCGGTTGCAACCGGCAAACCGCCCTTCTTCGTTGCGGTAATAAATCAGATCGGGCGAGGCATCGATAATAGAGCGCAACAAGGTGGACAAGCGTCGCGCTTGAGCTTCCTGCTCTGATTTGTTTTCAATTTCCTTTTCCAGCTCCTTGAATACCGTTTCACGTTCATCCTGAGCATTCTTGCGCTGTTCAATTTCGTGGTTGAGCTGACGAATGTTGTTTTGCAGTTCGCGGTTAAGAAAGACGTCTTCCTCACGCAGATGCTCCAGCTGACTCACCACTTCTTTTAAGTTAGTACGCGAGTTTTCCAGTTGCTTTACCAACTCGCTGAAAAAGTACAGAACCCAGGGCGCAGACAGCATGGTTAAAATAACCGCGCTGATGAAGTCATCGGGCTCCACCGCACTACCCAGGCTGAGTCGAATAACGTACGAGCCACCTACGGTAAACCCCAGCGTTAAAATCACGAACAATACACTTAACTTTATGGTGCCAAACCGCTGCACAAACTGCGCAAATCTGATGGCCCATGAATCGTTGGGAGTTTCCTGATGCATAACAACACTATACCGGTAAAATTTGCAGCCATCCTAACAGACCTTGCCTGACAGGAAAATAACCAGATTCTGGTTGTAAAAAACGAAAACATTCCAATTTCGATAAAACAGGGTAAAATAACGCCAATAAAACGTTGATTGCCGTTCGCGCGTCAAATTTCCCTGCATCCAGCCGCACTGCGTCAACAAACTTAAGATTCAAATACAAGCCTTTCATATGGGTACTTACCCACAATAGATGAGTATTTATGCAACTTAAGTTTAATTAGACTTACCGTATCTGCGAATAAAATTGCATCAACTATAAAAAAATAAACGTTTTTTTAGCGGCAGAAATAAAGCATAAAACACTGAATAAAAACAAAAATAAAGATGGTATACGATTTCTGGTGTGCTATCCCTCACATTCCGATTGATTTTAACCGGCAATGTAGGTATGTTGTACGGCCCGCTAGGCAATAGTGCATAAAAATGCGGTACACGACTGGTATCCACAATAATAACTAACGACATATCCAGCGCAGACTGATTTTTCATTTATTTTCAGTCATTAGACAACGCGTTGTAACGCAGCTGTGAGGCCGACTCTGGTTTGAAAACACAGCGCATACCTTGCCCAGTCAAAGGTTGAAGGAGTTAAGAGATGAGTTTATATAATCCCAACGATTCACGGGATAACTGTGGATTCGGTTTGATTGCCCATACTTCCGGTGAAGCCAGTCATACGCTGGTGAGAACGGCTATTGAAGGTCTGGATCGCATGCAACACCGTGGCGGTATCGCTGCCGACGGTAAAACAGGCGATGGCTGTGGCTTGCTATTGCAAAAGCCAGATGCCTTCTTTCAACATGTTGCAGAACAACATGGCTGGAAGCTCAGCAAAAAATATGCTGTAGGTATGATTTTCCTTAATCAGGACGATGCATTAGCGCAAGCTGCGCGCGATGTATTAAACGAAGAGCTGGAAAAAGAAACCCTGTCTGTTGTGGGCTGGCGCAAAGTGCCGGTGAACCATGATGTGCTGGGTGAACTGGCTCTGACTGGCGTGCCACAAATCGAACAAGTATTCGTCAATGCACCAGCAGGCTGGCGTAAGCGCGATCTGGAACGCCGTTTATATATGGTTCGCCGTCGCACTGAAAAACGTCTTGAACAAGACAAAGAATTCTATGTAGCCTGTTTATCTGGTCTGGTGACCATTTATAAAGGTCTAGTAATGCCACGCGATCTGCCGGCTTTCTATAAGGATCTCGCAGACGAAAAAATGAAGAGTGCGATCTGCGTATTCCACCAGCGCTTTTCAACCAACACATTACCCAAGTGGCCACTGGCACAACCGTTCCGCTTCCTGGCGCACAACGGCGAAATCAACACTATTAAAGGTAACCGCGACTGGGCCTTAGCGCGTACCGGCAAATTTGCCACGCCGCTGATCCCGGATCTCAAAGACGCATCACCTTACGTGAATACCGAAGGCTCTGACTCGTCATCACTGGACAACATGCTGGAATTGTTCCTCGCTGGCGGAATGGATTTATTCCGCGCCATGCGTTTATTGGTACCGCCTGCGTACCAGAACAACGACACCATGGATCCCAAGCTGCGCGCTTTCTACGAGTTTAACTCCATGCACATGGAGCCGTGGGATGGTCCGGCTGGTATCGTAATGACTAACGGTCGTCACGTAGCCTGTAACCTGGATCGCAACGGCTTGCGTCCGGCGCGTTATGTGGTAACCAAAAACGGCTTTATTACGCTGGCATCTGAAATTGGCATTTGGGATTACCAGCCGGAAGACGTAATCGAAAAAGGCCGCGTTGGCCCGGGTGAAATGCTGGCAGTGGATACCTATACTGGTAAAATCTGGCGCTCAACCGAAATCGACAATGAGCTGAAAGAGCGTCACCCTTATCACGAGTGGCTGGAAAAGCACATCCGTCGTTTAACGCCTATCGAGAAAATGGACGCCTCACTGATTGGTCAGCGCGTATTCGATGA
>NZ_JBLBUE010000124.1:0-10297 GCF_047290655.1 Alteromonas sp. AMM-1
ATGCCCGAAGGGAGTGGCCAAAACGACTTACATCTGTGTTGCGTCCTCTGGACATAGAATAACTATGCCTCAGAGAACGCGTCGTGATCTAAGTCGTTTTTACTCACTCTGAGAGGGCAAACTTCTATGCGAATTGGTATATAAGCTATACGCAGGCAATCAAGGAAGGTAACGGAGAGCAGGCCGTTACCTTTGCGAATCAGGCATTGTCTTTGGCCAGTGAGACAATCCTCGCCGACGCCGACAATCACTATGCATTGCAGTATAACCTGGCAAATGCGTTGCGCTTGAATAAGCAATTAAGTGAAGCCGAAAACGCGTACCAGTTGCTCACCGATTATTCTGCAAAGACATTTGGTGCATTGCATTTGAAGACGTTTTTAGCGCGATTGGAATCCTACGATTTATTGCGCTCGAGTGCGAAAGCGCCGTTTACGACATCCACGTTTGAGCGTGCTGAAAAATTCTACAAAGCCATTCTGAATGATTTAGAAGACGTGCCTGCGACACCTCTCCATGATGCTGCTTTAATTTACTATAGCGCTCTGTCGCCTATTACGCGTTACGGCTCTACACCACTGACATTTTCCAGAACCGATACCCTGGTAGAAAAAGCGCGTGGGTTGGCGAACGAAAGTTGGGGGCCAGACGATGTCAGGACAATTCATTTAAACTTCCTGCAGGGAAAATTGCATTTTGCGCGTGGAGATTACGAACAGGCGAGCGGTTATCTCGAGTCAGTTGCGGAACGTGTTAATGATGCGCTGCTTTACACCCATCCCTGGGCATTAAAAGCGCATGCCATGTTAGTTGAAGCCTATTCAAGAATGGGGGAAGAAGACAAGGCCACCCAGCATTGCCAAATCATTGGCAGAATGACGCCATGGGATGACAATCAGGAGCCCGATCCTATCTATCGTGTTAATCCGGTTTATCCTCGGGACGCTGCTATAGCGCGAAGAGAAGGCTACGTGGTAATTGAATTTGATATAGATGAGCAAGGCTTTGTGCACAGCCCTGATGTACTTGAATATCAGGGGAGCAAGAAATTCATACGTTCAACGCTTGATGCATTAGAGCAATGGCGTTATGCACCAAAATTCACCGACGGAGAGCCAGTAGTCGCGCAAAATATGAAAGTACAAATGGACTTTAAGTTAAGCAGATAAAAAAATAGCAAAGTGATGAATTCATAGGGATTCATCACTTTGTCACAGACCACAGGCATAGTCGGCGCATCTTGATTTCTCAGTGCGTTAACACTATGACATTTTCCCGCCGTCACTTCATTAAAACTGGTTTGGCAACCGGTATTGCCGCGCCGTTTTTTCATCAGGCATTTGCTAATACAAGCAGTGCATTATTTGATAGTGGTGTTG
The DNA here is from genome assembly GCF_047290655.1 of Alteromonas sp. AMM-1. NCBI lineage: Bacteria > Pseudomonadati > Pseudomonadota > Gammaproteobacteria > Alteromonadales > Alteromonadaceae > Alteromonas > Alteromonas sp. AMM-1. Next base: position 1,380 of record NZ_JBLBUE010000124.1, read on the forward strand.
CCAGCGGCGATCCAACCCATGATGCAGTCATCCTTTGGACACACACTGCCAGGCCTGTAGCACTTGAATGGCAGGTGGCAGAAGATTTGAATTTTACCCGCGTAGTTAAACAAGGACGGGGAAACACAGTCGATGCGTCAGACTGCACCTTCAAAGTAGACGTAACGGGCCTTAACCCGGGATCGGTTTACTACTATCGGTTTATCGCAGGTAAAGAGCAAAGTGAGCCGGGCCGCACGAAAACCCTGCCGCAAGGTAATCTTCATTCACTGTCGATAGCGGTGGCCAGTTGTTCGAATTACCCGTTTGGCTATTTTAACGCTTATCACCATATTGCGGCCGATGCGGACATTGATTACGTCGTGCATTTGGGTGATTACATTTACGAGTATGGCCAGGATAGTTGGGGTGATAAAGAAGGTCAGGCATTGAATCGCCGTCATCTGCCTGCGCATGAAATCGTGAGTCTGGCCGACTACCGAATGCGACACCGCCAGTATAAAACCGACAACGGCTCGCGTCTGATGCATGCAGCGCATGCATTAATTCCCACCTGGGACGATCACGAGTCGGCCAATAATCCTTATATGGATGGGGCGCAAAATCACCAGTCGAATGAGGGAAGCTGGGCGGCAAGACGTGCTGCGTCAATCCAGGCTTATTATGAGTGGATGCCACTACGTGAACCATTGCAAAGTGCGGATAAAGCAAACCTGTGGCGACATTTTAATTTTGGCGATTTGGCTACCCTCACCACGTTAGAAACCCGTCATACCGGGCGTAGCCTGCAAATTGATTATGCTGAACACTTGAAGCAGCTCAATACCGAACAGGCGTTAAGGCACTTCATTGAAACCGTGCTAGGGGATCCCAGCCGCACCATGATAAGTGTTGCCATGGAGCAATTTTTACAAGCGCAGCTATCGGCGTCGGTGAAACAATCGAAGTGGCGTTTAATTGGCAACCAAATTCCTATTGCGCGAACCCATGTCCCCAAGGTTAACGACCTCACACTGCCGGCTGAACTCGCCAAAAACGATGCGGTCGCGGCGCACTTTGCTTACTTTGTGGCGCTGGGCAAACTGGATTTGCCGATTTACCTGGACACATGGGATGGCTACCCGGTTGCCCGTGAGAAGTTTTATCAGTTATGTCAGTCGGCTAATGCCACGGATTTGATCGTGCTCACTGGCGACAGTCATGCATTCTGGGCAAATCAGCTGTTTGCGGGTGACGGCGATGCCATGGGAGTAGAGTTAGGTACGGCCGGAATTACCTCACCGGGTGATTTTGAAGTATTAGGTACAAAGCTTGCCACTGAGCTGGATAAGCGGGTAGCAAATCACAATCGGGAAATTATCTGGACTGACTGTCAGCACCGGGGATATGTGAAGGTTATGCTGAATTCAGATAGCGTAAAGGCACAGTTTATTGCTGTGAACACCATCAGTTCCGAGCATTACCGGGCGAACCTTTTACGAGAGTACCAAATAACTAAACAAGGCAAGTCGCTTAGCATGTCATTGGTGTAAACCAGCGGCCTGTTATGTTTGTTTAAACGGTAACATCGCGGTGTCCAGTGCGGATTGATCATTGCTACACAAGGTTAGTGACTGGCTGCTCGCGTAAATGCTTTTCGCGTGCTGGGCAACGGCTGAGCTGGCACTGCCGGTGCAACGTGGAAGCAGGTTGGCTAAGTTTTTTAACAAGTGAATGAGCACGGCAGGTTGCGCGCTGGCAGCCTGTCTTATTTGTGCGTAAGCGGTATCGATTAAACCTTCGAATGTGAATGTCCTGCGCTTCAACCAAACCGCTGTATTTTTGTTTATCAGCGTATTGGCGGGGAATTCGCGTTGGCAAATCAGTACACACGCTGCGGTGAGTTTGTCGATACAGGTAATAGCCGTATGTGGATCGTTAATGCCCGGTGACAAGGCCCTTAGTGCGATCTCTACCAACTGGCTTATCGCAAATTCCGGATCCTGCAGGGGAGTCCGGTCGCTCCCTAATACGATAGCGCGACACAGGGATGCAAATGTATCTGCCTCAACGGGTTGTCTGCTGTAAACAGTGACCAGACGATCACCGTTTACCACATGATCACCGCTGCGGATGTGAATTTCACAACCAACCACTTTTACGGCAGGTAGCGCCAGGAAGCTGGCATAGTTAATGGTTTGCACGTAACCACTTGAGTCGGCATACAGTTCAACCGCGAAACTGTCATCGTGCCCGGGCCAGCTTTCATTGACTGGCTGCAAATCGGCGTTGGATTCCGGTTTGGGTAACAAGCCGTCCATACTGTTACAAAACCCGCTATAGCAATTCGCGATCACCTGATCGGCCTGAATGGAGCGGGATACGTGATGAATAAAATACACAATGGTTACGCAGTCTGTGATGGCAAAGAATACGGTTATGCCCGCCAGCAGCGAAATGGCATCCTGGTTTTCAGACATGGACGACAGATGGTGTAACGACAGTAAGCAGAATAAAAAGGTAGACACCATGAGCCCCAGCACGGACTGGGTGCTTTTGTCGTTCATAAAGTTGCGAATGAGTCGCGGGCCGAACTGATTTGAGGCCAGGGTAAGGGCAACCAGAGTCATAGAAAAAGCGATACTGGTAAAGGTGATCATTGCACCTGCAACGGTAGACAAAAGCTGCTGAACGTTGTCGGTGGTTACTTCGGGGACCAGTGGTCGCAGCATGTCTGGTAAAAAAGCACGTTCAAAGACCGACAAGCAGGTGTAGCACAAGGCTACACTACACAACATCATCATCACTGGTATAAACCAGTAGCTGGTAGACAACGATTCCCAGAAAACGCGAACGCGTGCAGTGATAATTCTCAACGACACCCTATTTCCCTTTGGCTCACCTTGTGTAATTGCTCACGCTAACATGTTTTTTCCTGTAGCTATACTGTTTACGATGAGTCAAAGTCAAGCGAGGGTGGATTACCCTCGCTTTGTATTTACCGATAGGTGAGATCAGGCCTCAGCAAGTGCCTCGCGACAGGCTTTGGTTTGTGCCACCAGCGCCTGACGGACTTCCATTCCACTGTGGCAGGGGGCGGCAAAGGGAATAAACACAATCTTACCTTCGGCTGACTGATAATGCGCGCCTTCAGAAAATACGCTCAACATAGTCACTTTATTGGTTTTCACGTTGGCGAAATGCGCCAGAATGAGTTGCATGGCTTCCTGATGATCGTCGTTCATGTGGCTGATCATGCCTGTGGTATTTGCTTGCCATTCCTCGGTGTTGCTTTGCCAGTACTCTGGATTGATCCAGTGAATCTTGCCGAATCCACCAATAAAGCGCACGCGTGCCACACTGATTTTGTAGAAATGGAAATCATGGGTTTGTTGATATGCCCGCGCGTGTGGAAATAGCTGAAAGTATTGTTCTGAACACGAGCTGATTGCGGCTTCGTCGGTGATCTGGCTGGCGTCACCCATTATGGTTACACGGCCATTTGCCTGTGAGTCATCTTCACTGGGATCAAATACAGTCAGACTAACTTTGCTGTCGGCTTTAATATTACGGGTATGTAACGCAATATCGCTGATGTAAATGATTACCTCTCCAGTGTGGGTAATAACAAATGGCACAATGGAGCCAAACGGGTAGCCGGGCATCGATGTCGACTGGGTACTCAGTACGCCGGAGTGCTGGGTGCGACAAAGTTGTTTGGCTTCAAACGCGAGCGTTTTCATGGTCATGGGAGTTCCTATTTTTCGTTAAATCACTATACAACACGCCGTTAATGGGTAACCAGAGGCGGTTTACCCGGGCGTTCAATCAGTTCAATTGGGGTGCGATAACAACGTGTTAGCACCGGTTCGGTTATCACTTGTTGCGGTGTGCCTTGAGCAATACAAATCCCTTCGCCCAAGACCCACATTTGCTGGCAGTATGGCGACACTAAGTTGATGTCATGACTAATGCACAATACCGACAATCCCCGTTTCGCAAGCAAAGAAAGCTGCTCCATCACGCCGCGCTGATGGCGTAAATCCAGTGCTGATGTCGGTTCATCCAGCAGCAGTAATTTGCCATGAAAATCAGGCGTGATATTTAATGGTTGATGCTCCGGAATGAGCTGCAACACGGCTTTGGCCAGAAATATCCGCTGCCGTTCGCCGCCCGAGAGGCTTTGAATGTCCCGCCCCAGTAAGTGGGTTAATGCAAACCATTCTGCAACGGTTGCTACCCAGGCCGTGCGCAACGTCAGGGGCTCTTTGTAAAGGCTGCGGCCCAACAACAGAATTTCGTCGGTCATGTAGGCAAACGGTGTGTTGGGGTGCTGCTGCATCACTGCACGTTGTTTTGCCATGGCAGACGGAGACCACGCCGATAACGGTTTGTTATGCAGGGTGACCGGCAGGTCGTGATTGCGGATCCCGGTTAAATGAAAAAGTAATGTGGATTTTCCACAGCCATTCTCACCCACAACCGCGGTCATTTCGCCGGGTTTGAGTTGGCCGGTTAAATTGCTGATCAGCGTGCGGTTGCCACGGGAAACCATTGCATTATGAATGGCTAATACAGGCTCAGTCATCTGTGCGGCCCCGCTGTTGGTAGAGTAAATACAAAAAGAACGGCGCACCCACTGCTGAAGTAATGATCCCAATAGGGATTTCCAGCGGGCTGAATAAACTGCGGGACACACAGTCCGACAGTACTAATAATACGCTGCCCAGAATGCCACTGGCCGGCATCAGATAGCGCTGATCAACACCCACTAAGTTGCGGCAAATGTGCGGGATCACCAAACCAATAAAACCAATGATGCCGCACAACGCGGTTGCCAGTGCTACTGCAAAGGCCACTGTCCAAAGCAGCAGGTTTTTGTAGCGTGTAACGTTAAGCCCCTGATAAGCAGCTTCTTGTTCGCCCAGCGCAAACAGGTTTAATGCCGCGCGACAACGCCAGAACACACAGGCGCTCACCAGCAGGCAACTGCTTAACATTGCCACTTGCAACCAGTTTGCGCCTGCCAGACTGCCCATAGTCCAGTAAGATATTTGCCGTAATGCGTCGTCATCGGCAACGTAGCTGATTGCGCCAATTACGGTGCCCGTTAACGCATTAATGGCAACGCCAGCCAGAATAAGTGTACTCACTGCTACGCCATGAGGGCGTTTTGCCATATGCAACACCATCGCTACCGTGAGCAATGCACCGCAAAAAGCGGCGATCACCGTTGCAAACGGCGTGATCGCCGGCCAGTAAAGTGGTAATACTGCCATACTGGTTGCCGCAGCGGCGGCTGCACCGCCGGATATACCAATCAGGCCCGGATCGGCCAATGGATTTCTTACCAGGCCTTGCATGGCACACCCTGCCATGCCCAGTAATGCACCAACGCAAATGGCCATCAGCGTTCTTGGCAAGCGCAAATCCCACAACACATACCATTGCATTGCAACATTACGTGATGCGGTGTCATCTGCCGTAAGGTACTGCCAAATAGCAGACCATTGCCATTGGTAGCTGCCCAGTGACACCGACAGCCAGGCACTGACGGCTACCGCAAGCAATGCGACCGTCAATATCTGTTGTCGACGGGCGTCACGACCAACAATATGCCGGTTAACCTGCATCTCGACGGCCGATGCAGACAGGTTAGTCACGGCGTGCGAGCTCCGTCTTGGCGGTAGCCGTTACAATTTGAGCGAATGTGTCGGCAATACGTGGCGATAATCCCAGGCTGGTGGCGCTGGACAGTGCGGTAATGGCGCACTCTTTTCCGGCGTTGGTTATGGTGATCGCCGGATGCGCACATAACGCATCTATCGCCGCCTGATCTGAGCCAAAGTGACTGGCTATAAAAATCACGTCCGGATTGGCTTGCATCACACTCTCGTTGCTCATGAGTTTGTACTCATTCAGCGTAGCGGCGATGTTTTGCATTCCCAGTGCCGAAAATAACGCATCGGGCAAGGTATCACTACCTGCTACCGTAAGCCCCCGGTCGTTGTTGGCGACAACATACAAGGCTTTCTTACCTTTAATGGTGGCTACCTCTTCTGAATGCAGCACGGCGTCTACGGCCTGGCTTACCTTTCTGGTAAGTGCTGTGGCGTTCGCCTGCGCGTCTACATCCGTGCCAAGGATGGTGATCAAACTGTACAAGCCGTCGAGGGTGCGGGGTTGGTTATAGGTAATCACAGTAACGCCGGCTGTTTTTAGTTGTTCAAGGGTCGCGTCGGGACCCGTGGCAGCGGCACCCAGCAGATGAGTGGGCTGTTGTGCCAGTACGCCTTCGGTGCTGAGCTGGCGGAAATAGCCCAGCTTAGTGAGTGTTGCGGCCTCATGCGGGTAAAAGCTGGTGCTGTCGGTAGCCACTACGTAGTCACCGCGGTCCAGTGCAAACAGGATTTCGGTTACGCTGGCTCCGGCCGAAACAATGCGCATTGGCTCATTGGCGGAGACATTGCACAGCCAGAGCGAACAAAGAAATATCAGAACACGTTGCATAAATCAGTCTCATCAGGCGCACCTGGCTTGGTGTGTGGCAAGCCAGGTGCTAATGGGTTATTCGGTAATGGCATCGGCGCGGAAGCTGAAATTACCCGATGTACCCGCGTCATCGTAATAGCTGGTGATTTGGAATTTGTAAGTCACCTCGCCCACCTGGATCAGATAAACACCAAATTGCGAATACAGCAGGTGCGTGGTGCCATCGTAGTAGTACCAGGGCGCAGCGTCGAATGCGTATTCGGTATAGGCATCACTGGTAAAGCCCATATAGGGCGCGGCGGCTGAATCGATCCCAGAATAGGTTTGCCCATCGGTTTTAATTACGGTGGCATCGTCGGCCAGTGTCAGAGAAAAGGCGGCACCACTGTCTCCACAGGTCAGCATGAGATCCCAGTCGTCTGCTGCGGTTGCCGTTGTCTGAGTGTCAAAGTCGATATAGGTATCGTCGGTACAGGCTTCGGTTTGCAGTGTCAGCGTTTGCGCCGCGGCAAATTCGCTCTGTCCGTCGAGTACACTCTGGTGGGCTATTTCAAACGTGATTTCGCCAATTTCGCGGCCGGTTGTCTGTATGTCGGTCACGCGAAACTTTGTGTAGTTACTGTCGGAAAAAACAATGTAATACACATCATCTGCGGCTGATACTATGTGAGTAGTCATGTCGTAATTGTAAAAACTGGTGCCCACCACAGCCGCGTCTTCATCTGTGGTAAAGGATTCTGCATCCGGCACATCGGCCAGGGTAATGGCCGTGTAATCTTCCAGTTCACTGTCCGCTGTCGCCGCGGTAAACATCTCTGCAATCGCATTGCCGTCAGCATCAAAGAAGTCGGCATTATTACCGGTAAAATACAGACTAACCGGGCTGTCCTGAGCTGTATTCAGCCATACCTTGGTGCGGCGAAAGGCAATGTCCCACGTGGTGTCAGTCGCCGCTTCTTCATCGGTGAGCTCAACGGTGCTTTGGGTATCCAAATCAAAATACACAGTGGTAGGTTCGCTGGTGGATCCTGTACTGAATGGACCGAAAATCTCGCCCTGTGTGCTGCTCTCTTCTACCGGGGTAGCACTGCCATTGCTACTGCTGCCGCCACAGGCACTTAACAATACTGCCATCGAGGCGGGGATGATCATGGCGGGTAAACGCGCGGTTGAAAACTTCATGGAAACTCCTGCTGTGATTAAAATTGATACTGCGTGCTAAACACCAACTGGCGACTCTCGAGCCCGCGGGCATCGAACAAGCTTTGTTGTGTTTTTGCGGTGTTCTGATGTTGGTCGAAGATATTTTCTATGCCCACCTGCCAACTCAGGTGGTCGGAAAACTGATGTTTAAATTGCACATTGGCGGTAATGGCGTGGTCGCGGTATACGCCTGTGTAACTGCTGTCGGGGGATTCGTCGTCACTGGCAACCACATAAAACTGAAGATCGGCATCCCAGGGTAAAATCTGATAGATAACAGAGGTTTTGAGTAAATGACGCGGGCGTTCTGCCAGGCGCTGTTGATTGCCATCTTTGGCATCCAGGTAGCTGTAATTTACCTGCCATTTTGTGTGCGCACTTTCTGCTGACAATGCAAGGTCGAAGCCCTGAATAACCGCTTTTTCAACATTGCTGTAAACAAACACATCAACGCCCGCCTGTTGAGACAGTCCCGCATTGGCGGTGGTAATGATAAAGTCGTCAGCATCGGTGTAATGCAGATTGACATCAGTAGAAAACTGCCAGTCTTCCGCGTCACTGTATTGCCATTTCAGCCCCGCAGACAGGTTGTCGGCGGTTTCCGGCACCAGCTCGTCGTTGCCAATAATCATGTAGCCCAGATTACTGTGGTCAAATATGTAGTAACGCTCTTTGAGGTTGGGCACACGATAGCTTTGCCCGGCTCCAACACGCCATTGAAAGTTGTGCTGTCCGATTGCTTGTTGGTAACTCACACTGCCACGCCAGGCCTGATGCCAGTTAAAGTCGCTGTCGTACTGAATTCGCGATCCCAGTAAAAACTGCATGTGCTGCCAACTGGCATTGATTTGCGCGAACCCCTCAGCCGACTGTCGACTGGCGTCGTCCACTTCCACAACACCCGTTGCCTGGTTGATTTGATCCAATTGGTCCTGATGCAAGGTGACACCGGCAATCCATTCCCAATCGCCCATCAGGATTTTCTGCAATTCCAGTTCCTGCATAGCAATTTGTGTATCGCGCAGGCCGTTAGTATTGCCGCTGATTTCGCTGTGCCCCAATGCCCGTGCGCTGATGTGCCAGTCGTTTGCTTTCGCTATGCGAATATCCTGCTGCCATTGTTCGACGTCTGATTGGTAGCTAAGTAACGAGGATTGTCCGGGGACCGCAGACAGTACCTTGTGTTTGTTTTCCGCAAACCAGCGGGATTTGCTGGCAAAGCGCAGGTCAGAGAATTCCCGGGC
>NZ_JBLBUE010000125.1:0-10227 GCF_047290655.1 Alteromonas sp. AMM-1
GCCACCGCCATGAAACTGGCCAAGCACATTAATAAAGTAGGCGTGGTGTCTGGTGTGTGTGACGGCTTTATTGGTAACCGCATGCTGAAAGGCTACGGCCGTGAGGCGGGTGCACTGTTATTGGAAGGCGTATCGCCGGCACGTATCGATAAAGCCCTGTATGACTTTGGTATGGCCATGGGCCCGCTCACCATGGGCGATTTGGCTGGACTGGACGTGGGTTATCGCGTGCGTAAAGAACGCCGTGAACGCGGAGAATATGTGCCCGAGACCGACGGCGCTATTGCAGACCGTTTGGTAGAAGCAGGGCGTTTGGGCCAGAAAGCAGGCAAAGGTTACTACCGCTATGAAGAAGGCTCACGCACGCCTATTCCTGATCCGGAAGTCGACGCCATCATTAAAGAGGCGATGGATGCACTGGGTTGCGAACCTCGTGAAATCGACGACGAGGAAATCGTAAAACGCCTTATTTACCCGCTGATCAATGAAGCGGCCCTGATTCTGGACGAAGGCATTGCCCAGCGTCCGTCTGATATTGATGTGGTGTACATCTATGGCTATGGCTTCCCGGTATACCGGGGCGGCCCGATGTTTTATGCCGATACCGTGGGATTGCCTGCGATTGTGGCTGACATGGAACAGTTCCAGGCGCGCTACGGCGACGACTGGCAGGTTGCGCCATTACTGAAAACCCTTGCCGAACAAGGTCGCAGTTTTGCTGACCTGACATCTAAATAGTTGAGGAGAGAGATTGTGACTGATGCAGTAATTGTAAGTACCGCACGCACGCCCATTGGCAAAGCGTACCGAGGGTCGTTCAACAATACCCATGGCGCAGAGTTAGCCGGCCATGCGATTGCCCAGGCAGTGCAACGTGCCGGTATCGACGGCGCAGAAGTAGAGGATGTATTAATTGGTTGTGGTCTGCCGGAAGGCGCTACAGGCGGCAACATTGGTCGTCAGGCTGCACTCATGGCGGGCTTACCGGTGACTACCGCCGGCGTAACCATTAACCGTTTTTGTTCTTCTGGTTTGCAGGCCATTAGTATGGCGGCACAGCGTATTATTGTAGATGGCGCCCCGGTAGCGGTTGCGGGTGGGCTGGATTCCATCTCGCTGGTACAGAATAATAACATGAATAAATTCCGCGCCCACAGCGAGGCGTTGAAAGCCAAGCATTCAGGCATTTATCTGTCGATGATTGAAACCGCAGAAATTGTTGCCAAGCGCTATGGAATTAGCCGTGAGCAAATGGACGAATACGCCTTACAGAGTCAGCAGCGCACCGCAGCAGCTCAGCAAAGTGGTATTTACGACAACGAAATTGTGCCCATGGACGTGGTGCACGCGCAATACGACAAAGCCACGGATACCACTGAGTTGGTAAATAAAACCGCTACGTCTGATGAGTGCAACCGCCCGACCACTACGTTGGAGGGCCTTGCGGGTCTGAACCCGGTAATCGACGGCGGCACCATTACCGCCGGGAATGCCAGTCAGCTGTCTGATGGGGCGTCTGCCAGTGTCATGATGTCGGCAAAGGAAGCGCAAAAACGCAACCTACCGGTACTGGGCACGTATCGCGGTATGGTTGTCACCGGCTGTGAGCCCGATGAAATGGGCATTGGCCCGGTATTCGCGGTACCTAAGCTGTTAAAGCGTCATGGCTTAACCGTGAACGACATTGATTTGTGGGAACTGAATGAAGCCTTTGCCGTACAGGTACTGTACTGCCGCGACAAGCTGGGTATCGACAATGACAAGCTCAACGTAAACGGTGGGGCTATCTCCATTGGTCACCCTTATGGCATGAGTGGCGCCCGTATGGTGGGCCATGTGTTGCTGGAAGGACAGCGTCGTAAAGCCCGTTATGCCGTTACTACTATGTGTATTGGCGGTGGTATGGGCATGGCAGCGTTGTTTGAAATCAACAGCTAATTCCAAGCCCTGTATGGCGAAAAAGTTGTACCTCGTGCACCGGCTTACCCGTCGACTATGGTAACGCTGGTGCTTTTTATTGCCCTGCTGGCAACGGCCATGGGGCAAAGCGTGGTGATGACAATACTACCAGCCCTTGGCAGGGAGACCGGACTGTCTGAACTTCAGGTGGCGGCGATACTGTCGTCGTCTGCCTGTATTTTTGCATTGGGTAGCACCCGCTGGAGTTATTATGCGGCGCGGGCGGGTAATCGACGTACGCTTATTTACGGTTTGTCGGGATACTCTATTGGCACCCTGTGTTTTGCCAGTGTGTTTAGTGTTGGACTGGCTGAATGGCTTACCGGCTATGCGCTGTTTGGTTGCTTACTGGCAACGCGGGTGGCCCAGTCCACTGTTATGTCGGCCACGCCGCCAGCAGCTGTGGGCTATGTAATTGGCTATGCGCGGCGGCAGAGCCTCCATTCGGTGGCTACGCTAAGCAGGGTCACGTCAGCAAATAACCTTGGGCAAATACTGGGTCCGGGGCTGGCTGGTCTGCTGGTTACCTATGGGCTGGTAGCACCGCTGTACGCCATTATTGTATTAACGTGCCTGGCATTGCTGTTGGTGTGGAGAAAATTGCCTGACGAGCCTCCGTCGCAGCCGGAACACCCCAAGGCATTAACGAATATCGACGTTTCGGCTTCGTCACCAGTATTGCTGTTACTCAGTTTTGCTGTAGTGCTATTCATCTGTATGGCCATGTTGCAGCAAAGTCTGGGCTTTTTGCTGATTGACTATTTTCATCATTCCCCCGTAGAAGCTGCCCAGATCACAGGCACGGCGCTAATGATCAGTGCATTAGCCGCGCTCAGCGTGCAGTGGACACTGGTACAACGCGGCCATTTTACCCTGAAACAACTGCTGTATCTGGCGGCCATCGCGATGACCGCGGGGTATATTTCTGTGGCAACGGCCACCGAGGTGCAGTTTATCTACATTGGTATGGTGGGTATTGGTGTTGGCGTTGGGGTAGGGTATCCCAGTGTTACGGCAGCAGCTACGCAACGCTGCTCAGATGCTGAACGCGCCAAAGTGACTGGTCTGATGACAGCCTCTCCGGCAATGGGATATACCCTTGGACCGCCTTTGGGCGCGATGTTATACCAATCTGATATCCACTTCCCGTTGTATTGTTGTGTACTACTAAGTGCTTGTTTGATAGCAATTAACCTGAGAATCCAATACTTCTTTAGCAGTAAATAAGTAAAACTAAAGATCAATTTTTATTAATTTAGTTTTACATAGCGAAATACCATTCCAATATATTGACACCCATTTTTACAGGTGTTAGTTTTGTGTGCAGTTCGTAACATAGATTTAACAACGCGTATTACACACATAAATTGGAACTGAGGAAAAACCATGTGCCCTACCAGCATAACCAGGAATCACACTTCGCTGTTTAAGTATTCCGCTTTGACTTTGTGCCTCTCTGCACTATTGCAACCTGTACAGGCCCAGGAAGTCGCCAAGTCGAACAAAACGGCCGACAAGTTGTTCGAGAAAATTGAAGTTACAGCGCGTAAACGCGTTGAGTCTATTCAGGATGTCCCTGTGGCCATTACGGCATTTGGCGAAGACCAATTAGATGCCATGAAATTCCGAAGCATGAATGACCTGTCTGTGGGCATTGCCAACGTGGTGCTGGAAGATGTGGGAACGGCGCGTGGCGTGGCTAACTTCTCAATTCGCGGTTTAGGCATTAACAGCTCAATCACCTCAATCGACCCAACGGTTGGCGTATTTATCGATGGCGTATTCATTGGGACCAACGGTGGCGTGGTAGTGGATATGTTTGATATTGAACGCGTGGAAGTGTTGCGCGGACCGCAGGGTATTCTGTTTGGTCGTAACGTAACCGGCGGCGCAATCCTGATCACCACGAAAAAGGCCGACGATACCTTCAACGCAAAAGTTCGAGGCTCGGTAACGGGCGGTGGCCCGGGTGGACTGAACAAAACGATTCAGGGCGCGGTTAATATTCCGCTTACCGACAACCTGTTTACCAAAGTATCGGTATACCACAACAACGATGAAGGCTGGTTTAAGAACAAATTTGATGGCAGCAATCACGGTGCAGTAGAGCAAACGCTGTTTCGCTCTTCTACCTTGTGGGAAGCCACTGACGATCTGACACTGGAATTAAAGTATGAAAATCTGGATTTGGACGGCGATGGCCCGTCAGGTCAGAACCATACCAATGGTTTGGGGATTAATCCGAATCTGGCGTTCTCTGGCGCACACCCATTAGCGCCTTATGCCGTAACATTTGATCGCGACAGTCATGATTTCGCGATTAACGAGCCAGGCTGGCAGAAAATCGAAACCGAACTGCTGTCGCTGAATCTGAACTGGGATGTTGCAGGTGGCACCATGACGTATATCTACGGCTGGCGCGATTACTTCTCGCCAACTCGCGGTGACATTGATGCGCAGCCATTTTCGCTATTCCACTCTAATTCCTGGACAACCAGTGAACAGCACAGCCATGAGCTGCGTTTTAACACCCAGTTGGGCAAAGCTAACGTCACAACCGGTTTGTACCACTACACCAACGATATGCTGTACCACGAACGCCGAGAACTGCCTATTACCACGGTATACGCCGATATTAATGGCGACGGCACGCCAGACTTACTGGCTGCGGGTATTTATCAGGACGGTGGCGGTTTGCATGACACATCAAGCCTTGGGGCGTTTGCTGCGGTAGATTATGACCTGGATGACCAGTGGACCTTGTCTGCCGGCTTGCGTTACACCCGTGAAGAAAAAGACGTTCAGATCTCGTCGATGAACCTGAACGTAAGTAGCATAAACAGCGGGTTTATTATTCCACAGGGCCCGAAATGCAACATTTACGAAGCCAATGACTGTAACTTCGATTTTGTTGACAACAAAACCTGGAGCAATGTGTCACCTAAAGTCGGCGTTCGCTTCCGACTGGATGATGACACTAACCTGTTTGCCAACTGGTCGAGAGGGTTCCGTTCGGGTGGTTATAACCTCAGAAATACCGCCGATATCAGCACGCCTGAATTACGCGAAGCCAACGGCCCGGGTCCATTCGATGAAGAAACTGTTGATAATTTTGAAGTGGGCTACAAGGGCGACACTGCATGGGGCCGCTTTAACGCCGCCGCGTTCATTACCAACATTGACGATATGCAGCGCGAAGTGAGTTTGCCTGCGCCGGATGGCTCACTGATTCAAATCATCAAAAACACCGCCGAAGCAACTCTGATGGGGATAGAAGTTGACGGTATGTTCCGCATTACCGACAACCTGGTTGCGATGTTCAACCTGGGACTGATCGATGCTGAGTACAGCAAGGTAATATACGATCTTAACGGTGATGGTGTAGTGGATAAGGATGACGAAGCACTGGAAATCCCACGTGTACCGGAAATTACCTACAGTGTTGGATTAACTCACGATACGGAAGTGAGTGACTGGGGCCTGTTAACCAGCCGCATCAATTACTCGTATCGCGACAAAACCTATTATACCGACAACAATCAGGGCTATATCGACGATCAAAAGATTCTGAATGCTGGTATCGATCTTCAAAACGAAGAGGGCACCTGGGTAGTGAGCTTGTTTGGGAAAAACCTGACTAACGATGTGAAACACGGTAACGATACGCAATTGAGTTTTGGTACCTTTGCTCCTCTGACCAAAGGCCGTGAGTACGGTGTAGAGTTTACATATCACTACTACTAGATTACTTTTTATACATGTGTAGTTGAATCCGCACAACAAAGTTAGCCCGGAGCACAGTTAACGTGTTTCGGGCTTTGTTGTGAGCAATAAAAATAAAAAGGAAAACACATGGATAGAAAGTATGTATTAACCGGTTTGGGTTACGCGCTATTAGGATTACTGTTGGGTATTCACATGGCCGCAACGAAAAATCACGGGCAGTTAGTGACCCACGCACACATTATGTTGCTGGGGTTTGTTGTTAGCATGATTTACGCGGTAATCCATAAATTATGGCTAACCAATAGTGATTCAAAGCTCGCGGTGGCCCAGTACTGGTTACATCAGGCTGGCACAGCGGTACTTATCATTGGGCTGTATTGTTTGTACGGCGGTATTGCGGGTGATGACGCGCTCGCGCCGGTATTAGGCATATCGTCGATTGTGGTGCTTATTTCACTGATTATGATGAAAGTCATGTATATCAAGAGCAGTAAAAGCTCAGAATAGCCAATAAAAAACGGAGCCATTTGGCTCCGTTTCACAATGTATAGCGCTGTTTGTGTTACACGCCAATGTAATCCATGATGCCTTCAGCCGCTTTACGACCTTCGTCAATCGCGGTAACAACCAGATCACTGCCACGAACCATATCGCCACCGGCGAAGATTTTCGGGTTTGATGTCTGGTATGCAAACTTGCCTTTGGCTGGTGCGCGAACACGGCCTTTTTCATCCAGGATGATACCGTAGTCGCCAAACCAAGGGGCAGGGCTAGGCTGAAAACCAAACGCAATGATTACCGCGTCGGCTTCTAACACAAATTCTGAACCTTCAACCACAACCGGGCTACGACGGCCCTGTGCATCCGGTGCGCCCATTTCAGTCCGAACCAGTTTAACACCCGTTGCATTACCTGCTTCATCAACAGCAATGTCTAATGGCATAACGTTAAACTCGAACAACACACCTTCTTCTTTGGCGTTTACCACTTCACGGCGTGAACCCGGCATGCTGGCCTCGTCACGACGGTAAGCACACGTTACTTTTGCGGCATCCTGACGAATAGAGGTACGTACGCAGTCCATAGTGGTATCACCACCACCCAGCACGACCACTTTCTTGCCTTTCATGTCGATGTAGTCAGCCGCGTCTTTTTCCAGTCCCATAACACGGTTGGTGTTGGAAATCAGGAACGGCAACGCATCGAATACACCTGGCGCTGATTCGTTGTCGAATCCGCCTTTCATGTACTTGTAAGTACCCATTCCCAGGAATACTGCATCGTATTCGTCGAGTAATTGCTGGAATGGAATGTCTTTACCAATTTCGGTGTTCAGAACGAACTCAACGCCCATTTCAGTGAAGATTTCACGACGCAGTTTAATGACGTCTTTTTCCAGCTTGAACGATGGGATACCAAAGGTCAGCAAGCCGCCGATTTCTTCGTACTTGTCGAATACAACGGGTTTAACACCGTTACGTACCAGAATATCCGCACAGGCAAGACCAGCCGGGCCCGCACCTACGATAGCCACTTTTTTGTCTGTCCAGGTTACCCCTGACATATCCGGACGCCAGCCCATTTTAAAGGCGGTATCGGTGATGTACTTTTCAATCGAACCAATGGTGACTGCACCGAACTCATCGTTCAGGGTACAAGATCCTTCACACAAACGGTCCTGTGGACATACGCGACCACACACTTCCGGCAAACTATTGGTTTTGTGCGACAGTTCAGCCGCTTCCATGATTTTGCCTTCGTTAGCCAGCGCCAGCCACTGTGGAATGTAGTTGTGCACCGGGCACTTCCATTCACAGTACGGGTTGCCGCAGTCCAGGCAGCGATCTGCCTGGCCTTCCGCTTGCGAAGAGGTAAGTGGATGATAGATTTCAGCGAACCCCGATTTACGCTCCATAATGGGCTTTTTCGGCGGATCAATTCTTTCTACATCAACAAACTGATAAACATTCTTAGCCATTATCTTCTCACCTCACTATTGTGCCTGAATGCGCAATTCAGCGCTGGAACGACTAATATGGCCCAACAGGTTTTTCACATCGCTGGTTTTTGGTTTCACCAGTTTGAACTTCGATAAGGTGCTGGCAAAGTCATGCAGCAGGCTCAACGAGAACTGGCTGCCGGTTTCTTCGTAATGCTGGTTGATTAAGCCACGCAGATGTTCTGCAAGGATCACTTTGTCGTCAATCGACAATAGCTCTACCAGCTCAGGGTTAACGCGGCGATCCAGATCACCTTCGTCATACAGGTAAGCAAAACCACCTGTCATACCGGCACCGAAGTTAACGCCCACAGGGCCCAGCACCGCCACAATACCACCGGTCATGTATTCACAAGCGTTGTCACCCACGCCTTCCACAACGGCAATGGCACCTGAATTACGTACTGCAAAACGCTCACCCGCACGGCCCGCTGCAAACAGCTTGCCGCCAGTTGCACCGTACAGACAGGTGTTACCCATAATGGCGCTTTCGTGGGTGTTGTATTGCACATTACGCGGCGGATAAATGACCAGCTTACCGCCAGTCATGCCTTTACCTACGTAATCGTTGGCATCACCTTCGATATACATATTCAGACCGCCAGCGTTCCACACGCCGAAACTCTGCCCCGCCGTTCCTTTAAACGTAACGGTGATTGGCATTTCTTCCATGTCGTGGTTGCCGTAGTGCTTGGCAATCTCACCTGAAAGTAATGCACCAACAGAGCGATCGGTGTTGCGGATAGGGTAACTGAGGTTAATACCACAACCCTTGATAACTGCTTCTTTGGCGTCTTTCAGCATTTTGGCGTTCAGCACACCTTTGTCCAATGGCGCATTGGTGGTTTCTGAACAGAACAGATGCGTGTGTTCACCCGCAACTGGCTTCGCCAGAATGGGAGATAAATCCAGACGATTCTGCTTGGCGGTAATACCTTCAACCAATGACAGCAGTTCAGTGCGGCCGATCAGTTCGTCGAACTTACGCACGCCCATGCTGGCCATGATTTCACGCACTTCCTGAGCAACAAACTTAAAGTAGTTCATTACCATGTCCGGCAAGCCAATAAAGTGCTCAGCACGCAGTTTTTCGTCCTGAGTTGCTACACCGGTTGCACAGTTGTTCAGGTGGCAAATACGCAGGTATTTACAGCCGAGGGCAACCATTGGGCCAGTACCAACGCCGAAGCTTTCCGCACCCATAATTGCCGCTTTAATAACATCAAGACCAGTTTTTAAACCGCCGTCGGTTTGTACGCGCACTTTGTGGCGCAAACCGTTTTCTACTAACGCTTGTTGCGTTTCCGCCAGACCCAGCTCAAACGGACTTCCGGCATATTTTACCGACGTCAGCGGGCTTGCGCCTGTGCCGCCATCGTAGCCAGAAATGGTGATAAGGTCGGCATAGGCTTTCGCAACACCGGTTGCAATGGTGCCTACACCGGGCTCAGATACAAGCTTCACTGAAATAAGTGCGGTTGGGTTCACTTGTTTCAGGTCGAAGATCAACTGAGCTAAATCTTCAATAGAGTATATGTCGTGATGCGGCGGTGGTGATATCAGGGTTACACCTGGCACCGAGAAGCGCAGTTGCGCAATATACTTATTGACCTTGTCGCCAGGCAGCTGACCACCTTCACCAGGCTTGGCGCCCTGGGCAACTTTTATCTGTATCACACTCGCGTTAACCAGGTAATGCGGTGTTACGCCAAAGCGTCCCGATGCAACCTGTTTAATCTTAGAGTTTTTCTCTGTCTTAAAGCGTTTAGGGTCTTCGCCACCTTCACCTGAGTTAGACTGTCCGCCTAACCGGTTCATGGCAATCGCCAGCGCCTCGTGTGCTTCAGGGCTCAAGGCTCCAATAGACATCGCGGCGGTGTCAAAGCGCGGGTATAAGCTTTCGGCTGATTCAACTTCGCTGATGTCAACTGGCTGATTGGCCGGATTGAGCTTCATTAAATCCCGTAAGTGTGAGGGTGCACGCTCATTTACCAGTTTCGCATAAACCTGATAGTCGGCGTAGTTGCCCGACACTACCGCTTTTTGCAGTGTTTGAACTACATCAGGGTTGTACGCGTGGTATTCGCCATCGTGTACGTATTTCAACAAACCACCGTGCGAAATCTTTTTGCGCTTTAACCAGGCAATGCGTGACAGGTTAATGGTGTCCTGATGGAAATCGTCGAAGTTGGCGCCTTCAATGCGCGAAGGCACGCCTTTGAAACACATTTCCATGACTTCCTGGCAAATACCAATCGCTTCGAACAGTTTCGAGCTGCGGTAGCTGGCCACGGTGCTGATACCCATTTTGGACATGATCTTATACAGACCTTTGTTGATGCCCTTGCGGTAATTCAGCACAGCTTGCATTGCGGTAATATCCAAATCACCTTTTTCGCATAACTGCTCAAGCGTTTCATAGGCCAGGAACGGATAAATTGCCGTTGCACCCAAACCAATCAGTACTGCGAAGTGGTGTGGATCACGCGCGGAGGCGGTTTCTACCACAATGTTGGCGTCGCAGCGCAATTGGTTATCTACCA
>NZ_JBLBUE010000126.1:0-10224 GCF_047290655.1 Alteromonas sp. AMM-1
CAATCTTGTAATTTTGTTCTGTAACCAGACTAACAGCGTCCAGTTTGAATTCTTTTGAATAGCTTTTTCGCGTTTTCATATACACTCCAGTTGAGATAATTATCCCTTAACTGGCTGTGTGAATCTATTGGAGCACGTCACAGTTCGCCTTTTAACAAGTCAAGCAAGCGGGACAGCCTAACGGCTGCCCCTTCTTGAAGCGTTAGTTGCCAAAGGAAGGTTTATGCCAATATGGAGTTATTTTTACTTAGCATGTCTTTTGGCTTCCAGCCTCTATTTAGTCGTTTCAGTTAAGCCGATTTCTTTTGCGCGTGTGTGTGGTGAAATGGCTTCAGTGTTTTCTTACGTGGGTATATTTGTCATCTCATACGAGCAAATTAATGTGATTCAGCCGTTTCCTTTGTCTACGCTATTGCTTTTCTACACTCTGTTGTGGGGCGTGTTTGGCTATAAAGAACACTATTCATTTTATTGGATGCCCGCTGCCGAGTTTGCTAAAACAGTAGAGCTTGGTAAAGATGAATCATTTGAAGATGCTGTTTTATCAATCAAATTAATAAAGTTAACTTCTATTGTATTGATCGTATTATTGGTATCCCCATTGTTTTATGTTTATTCAAGGATGTTTTAAGCTGGCAACTAACAAGCCGCTGTAGACGCAAGCGGAGCTTGCTGGGACAAAAACACGTGGGCCGTCCTCGCTTCGCTCGTTATTATAGCCCACGTATTACTGCCCCTAAGTGGGAGTTCGTAGCCATATGAAAATGGAGACTGTAGTGGAAATAGATGAAGATAAAATCGATGAAGCGGCACTTGCTCTGTTTTACCTTACTCTGCATGACAAGTTTGGTAGGGCTTGGAAGCAAATAGATTGGAGTATCACCGATCGGCTTTATGAAAAAGGTTATATTCACAACCCTGTTGGCAAATCAAAGTCTGTTGTTTTAACTGAAGAAGGTCTCGCCAAATCAGAAGAGCTCTTCAAAAAGTTATTCGTCAAAAGTAATTGAGTATTGTGCGCAAAGCTCAGCTGTTGCTCCAGGATGTATCAGCGTGGCAACTTACAAGCCAATCGACGCAATCACTGCGTTCGCTGTTACGCATACACGTTTGGCGGCTTCGCCATTGTGCAACTTGTGACGACACCCATTATTGAAATGTAAGCTATACAGTTGAAAGCCAGGCTGCGAGTGATACTATAGTGGCACTGATCCCAGTTTAGAGTTCGAATATGAAAGTTGAATTAGTTACTACCTTAAAGAGGCAGGCTACTAAAATATTGGCAGATCTCCATTCCTCTAAAGAACCGGTTTTAATTACTGAGCATGGCCAGCCATCCGCATATTTGGTAGATGTTGATGATTTTGAAATGATGCAAAAGCGCATGTCTATTTTAGAAGGGATAGCTCGGGGAGAACAGGCTTTAAGAAATGAGCAAGTTATTTCAAATTCGCAGGCCAAAGAGCAAATGAATAAGTGGCTGAAGTAATTTGGACACAGCCCGCTCTTAATGAGCTTAATGATATTGCTGAATACATAGCAGTGGCTAATTTGGTTGCTGCGAAAAAGCTTGTTCAAACTGTATTTAGCAAAATTGAAAGATTAGAACAACACCCCGAATCGGGAAAAATTCCTGTGGAAATACCCACGCTTAATTACAGGGAGCTGGTAGTAAAGCCATGTCGGGTATTTTATAAAATTGATGGGAACACGATTTATATATTGCATGTTATGCGTCAAGAACAAGAACTGAGGCGATTCTTACTATTTTAATAATAGCTAACAAGTTACTCAAAAGGACACAAGAGGCTACATCCTGCACAATCAAACAAAGGATCTTTTATGAAAACAAAAACGAAAACACTCATTTACGGCTACGCCGATATTTAGCGGTGATCATTGGCTGTCAAAAGTTGTTAAATAGCTGAAATGGTGTGATCTTAACCTGTAACATCAAGGAGCTCTGATATGCGCTTTGCGTCACATGAAGATTACTTTTTAACCGTGTTACCAGCTGTAAGGCCACTACTGGAATCTATACAACAACATGTTGAACTTTTCTTGCCGGAGGCCACCCGTTGTATTAGTTACAACATGCCTGCATTTAGAAATAACAAGCGTGCCTTCTTTTATTTTGCCGCATTCAAGCACCACATTGGAGTATATCCGCCCGTTTCAGGCAACGCCGAGTTAATACATAAACTCACTCCTTATATGGGCCCAAAGGGCAATTTATCATTTTCATTAAACACGCAGCTCCCAATTGATCTCATCGGCCAGGTATCTATTGCCCTGTATCAACAATACGATATTTAAATGGCTTGCCTTTCCATACCACGCCTGCGTTAAAAAACAGCGTATACCCTGGCGAATTTTTCACGCTTCCGCACTTCTATAAAGTACACGTCGCCTTGATTAATTGGTAATGCCACTTTTTGTTGGTTATGTATATGGTCTAGTGATGAAAAGCGCTTTACTGGTTAGTTTAAAAACCCAGAAAAACCAAAATTCAACTTAATATCTATTATTTATAGATATTTACTTGCCTGTTAAAGATGGTGATATGAAATCTTCGTGTTTTAAAATAATTAATGATTTGTTAAATAATGTCGTGATAGTATCTGGTGGTCAAGCCAATTCGATGGCGTTGTAGACTGGCAAACAGGCTGGCTAACAATGTTTAGTAGCAAAGCAATTATGCGATACAAGGTAGATAGGAACAACATGACATGAAACGTGCAATAGTGGGATGTCTGGCATTTTTTTGTTTAATAGCCAATGCAATAAGTGCCGAAACAGCGGAAATTACTCAGAGCGATAGCGTTACGCTTTTGCTGCAAAATGCGTCAGGCCGCAGCGCTACCAGCTTAAACGGTCAATGGACCTATATTATTGATCCTTATGAAAATGGTTATTACAACCATCGTTACGAACCACATGCCAACGGCTATTTTAAAAACGCTAAAATGTCGTCGCCTTCGGAATTACTTGAGTATAACTTCGAAACAGCAGATAAAATTTCTGTGCCCGGCGATTGGAATACCCAAAAAGACCATTTGTATCTCTATGAAGGCACCGTGTGGTACAACAAGAATTTCACGTTCAGTAAACGCAGTGATCAGCGTTATTTCTTGTATTTCGGTGCGGTAAATTACAAGGCCATTGTGGACGTTAATGGCCAAAAGGTGGGGGAGCACGAAGGTGGCTTTACCAGCTTTAATTTTGATGTGACGGCTTTTCTGAAAAGTGGTGACAACTTTGTTACGGTAAAAGTGGATAACCGCCGCGAGCGAGATCAGGTTCCCACCGTGAATACGGACTGGTGGAATTATGGCGGGATCACCCGTTCAGTGAGCATTGTGTCTGTGCCCCAGGCTTATCTGGCCGATTATCAAATTCAGTTATCGCCCAACAATAATCAAACCATCGAAGGCAAGGTTGTTGTGGCTGGCGCGCTCACGCAATCCAGCGAAGTAACGGTAACTATTGCTGAGTTAGGTGTAAAAGAAACCATTAAGCTTAACAACCAGGCCAATGCAACATTTGCGATTAACGCCAGGCCCAAGCTATGGTCACCGGAATCACCTGTACTTTACGATGTCGAAATTAGCTATAACGGCGAAACTATTCGTGATCGCATTGGATTTCGCAGTATAAAAACGAATGGTGAGAACATTGAGCTAAATGGAAAGTCAATTTTCTTAAAGGGCATAAGCATTCACGAAGAATCACCCCTTACCTCGGGTCGGGCCTGGAGTGAAGAGGATGCGCGTACGCTGTTGCAATGGGCCAAAGAGTTGGGCTGTAATTTTGTGCGTCTGGCGCATTATCCGCACAACGAGCACATGTTAAGAATGGCTGATGAAATGGGGCTTTTAGTGTGGTCTGAGATCCCGGTTTACTGGACCGTGTTATTTAACAACAATGCGGTATACAAAAAAGCTGAACAGCAATTAGCTGAAATGATTCATCGCGACATAAACCGCGCGTCCATAGTGATGTGGTCGATGGCAAATGAAACCCCGTCATCAGATGCCCGCCTAACTTTTATTACCAATCTAATCAACCACGCGCGCGAACTCGACAATACCCGCCTGATCACGGCGGCAATGGACACGCATAGTACTACTAAAAATGGCATATTGATTGACGATCCTTTGGCAAATGCGGTGGATGTAATTGGTATTAACAGCTACTGCGGCTGGTATGTGTCTGAAGCATCTAAGTGTTCAGATTTACGCTGGGAGTCCAAATACCAAAAGCCCATTATTATGAGTGAATTGGGTGCCGGCGCATTACAAGGCCTGCATGGCGCCACTAATGAACGCTGGACCGAAGAATTCCAGGAGTCCGTTTACCTACATAATTTGGCAATGGTAGACAACATTTCGGCGTTAAGAGGCTTAAGCCCGTGGATCCTGAAAGATTTCCGTTCACCACGCAGACCGTTAAACAATATTCAGGATTTTTGGAACAGAAAAGGTCTGGTATCTGAGAAAGGTATCAAAAAGAAAGCCTGGTATGTGCTGAGGGATTATTACAAAACGAAGTAGGGAGTAGGGAGTAGGGAGTCGGAAGTAGAAAGTAGGGAGTACACACGAATTCCCGTTACAAATGCCTGTACATTGCAAATGTGGCCCTGGTCGAGAGAGCAGGGCTTTCTTGTTTTAGCGCTTCAACTAAATCATTAGAATAGCATGGGAAAGCATTGAACAATCGACTATTGTAGCGCAAGATATTTTGGCAATGGCATGTGCAAACTGTATTGGGAGAAATGAATGAGCTTGCTTGAAGACGCTTGGGAAGAGCGGGAAGAAAAAGTCTATCCACATGTATTTGGCGATACCGGGCCGGGTATTTATGCCTTAAGCAACGCCATTTTTGAGCAGTTGGATGCGCAATCAGTTGATCCGCGTTGGCTTACCCACGGTGTTTTTCAGTCACCGCCTAACGATGCGCGAAATACCTGGGTGTATGTGACGTCTGGAATGTCTAATCCTTGGGAAGCTGAGGAGCCTCAGGAATATTCAGGCTTTGGTGTCGAGTTTGTGCTGGAAACTGAACACGAGTCGACGTGGGCAATACATGTTCTGCAAACTCTCATGGCCTACAATTTGTTGTTGGCAAATGGCCAAATGGGCGAACCAGCGTTGTTAGATTATGGCGATCGCATACCGTTTGCGTTGTCGGATACCATTACCGCAATGCTCATTACGCCCCCGTTTCAACTACCTGAGAATATTGAAATTCAGTCTGGTCGTGTCGATTTGCTACAAATTGTAGGGATTACCGACGCCGAACTGAGTTTTGCCCAGGAGTACTCCTCTGAAATGCTAACCGATAGGTTAATTGAAGAAACGGGCGGGCTGATTACTGTAAAACAACGAAGCAGTGTTGTTTAATCCCCATCTGCGCATAAAACTTAATCAAGACTGACAGGCTGTTAACTTAACGGAAGATTTACCCCATGGCTACAATCAGTGTTCAGGACTACATAGCAAGTAAGCCTCTGGACGCCCAAACAAGGCTTAATGAACTCCGAAGCTATTTATTGGAAGCTGCTCCCGCTGCAAACGATGAAATAAAATGGGGTAAGCCCGCACTGGTACACGAAGGTATTTTGTTTGTATATGCAGCGGCTAAAAATCACATTAGTTTACATCCCACGCCATCGGTAGTGTCGCATTTCCAGCAAGAACTGGGGGCTCGGGTAGCATCGCAGAACACTATTCACTTTGCGATGCATGAGCCAATACCGAAAGCGCTGGTAGTAAAATTGGCCGCCCACAGAGTGTATGAAAAAGACACGCTGGGAGTGAAATGGAAATAGCGCACGTTAATCACCAATATTAGCGTGCGCATTGAATCAGTTACAATTGCCCTTACCTTAGCTATATCAAAAGCGAGAAAATCAGCAAGGATGCAATATGATCAAGTGGGAAGATTTGAACGTTTATCAAAAGGCGGCTTTTTGGTTGGCCATTGGCATAGTGGGGTGGTTTTCACCTGAAATTGCACTGCTGTTCCATTTCGGTGGTATCGAGGTAGTTTTTGCGTTTATTGCTATTTACAGTATTCCCATCCTAAAGCAAATACAGTGCTATCTACAAAAAGTGAAACACGGTGTTAACCTAGCGTATTGCACCTATCAGGCAAGTGCGTCGGCAAAACCTAACGTGTTTTTTGTTCAGGCACTTTTCTGCACAGCCGCATTTGTGTTTACCGGTTCAGCAGCGCTATCGGCCCTTTATTTTATGCCCGGGCTGGTTTTGAATGGTGTATTAACCTAATTGCCAGGTAACACTCCGTAAATGATTATTGGGTAAAGTATTGCTTTTCAAATAAAGCGTGACATTTTATGAATTTGCATTACAAGTAGATGGCGGTAAGCTAGCCAACTATCGCAAATAACGGAATTGTGCTGATGAAAAGCAAACAATTTAAAAACCTGCTCAGGGTTATTTTGTTCGCGGGAACGGTAATTTCGTTATTTTATGTGCCTTGGATTTTGGTGAAAGCCTGGATCCTGCCATTACCCGATTCCATTCAAGCGCAAGCTGACGAAGCCATTTCCCACGGTTTTGATGGCATTGTGGTGTATGTGGATCAAGCTGGAAAACCGCCAGCATTCTATAGCAGTGGCTGGAAAGACAGAATAAACCGCATTCCCGCCGATCCCCATGCACTGTTTAAAATTGCCAGTATCAGCAAGTTATACGTGGCCGTTGCGATTGCCAAGCTCGCGCATGCAGAACGCTTATCACTCAACGATTCAGTTGCTCACTATTTTCCTGAATTGACAGGTAAGCTTCCTTTTGCCGAACAAATTACGGTGCGCATGTTGGTGCAACATCGCAGTGGCATTCCTAATTACACCAACAACCCGGAATTTTGGCAAAACGAACAGGAAAACGCTGCGCATGCACTGGATTTTGCCCTGGCGTTACCCACCAGCTTTGAACCCGACACCGGCTATGAATATTCCAATACCAATTATTTACTGCTGCGGCAGATTATCGAAAAAGTAGTGGGTTATGGTCACTTTCAATTTATTAAAGAGGCCATCCTCGAGCCACTTAATCTAAATAACACCTTTTCGTCTATTACAGAGGTGAACCCAAATGACGTAATGAGTGGATATTATGTTGGCGTTGACGAAGACTTTAAAATGAACGAAAACGGCATGCTTGCAACAGCCGAAGATGTGGGCCGGTTTATTCGTGCGCTAAACAACGGCACCGTGTTTCAAGACGGCGAGCAGGCGATTTACTCATCTATTTACGTATACGAGCACGGCGGTTTGGTGCCCGGTTACCAGAGTTTGGCTGAGTATCACAACGATATTGATACTGTAGTGGTGCAGTTCATTAATACTACGGATTTTGAAGGTTATGAGTGGAATTTGTCAGAAATCAATATCAATCGTATTGTGGATATTCTTAGGAAAACACACGCCAACTAAGCAACGCTAACCAATGCAGTTAACAGCGACTAAGTACAAGGACACTATCGCAATGCCCCATTTATTTATAGAGTCGGGTGAAGGTTTAC
Source organism: Alteromonas sp. AMM-1 (assembly GCF_047290655.1). Taxonomy (NCBI): domain Bacteria; kingdom Pseudomonadati; phylum Pseudomonadota; class Gammaproteobacteria; order Alteromonadales; family Alteromonadaceae; genus Alteromonas; species Alteromonas sp. AMM-1. The sequence goes on from NZ_JBLBUE010000126.1 coordinate 7,552, forward strand.
CCCAATGGTCTAATCCGATCAGTCATGCTGTTGTGGCTGGCAACCTATGCTTTGTTAGCGGTCAATTGTCGGTTAACGAAGCCGGTAACTATGTTGAAGGCAACGTTACCGATGAGGCCGAGCGTGCCTTTAACAATGTGTTTGCGGCTTTAAAAGCGGCGGGGTTTGATAAAAGCCATATAGCCTATATTGATATTGCGTTTGCAAACTTAAACGATCTCAATGAGGTTAATGCGTTATACATGGCGTTATTTCCAGAAGGTCAGCGCCCGGCAAGAACCGTATACGAGGCTGCAAAATTGCCCTTTAATGGAAAAATTAAAATTGTTGCGACGGCAGCGAAATAAAGCGTTGAACACCTTTGGCTGTTGAATTCGCGGGCGGTGTTAATTATTGATTCTTTTTGGAAAATATAAATGTGGCGTAGTGCTTTGTTAGTGTATGCAATAACCTTGTGTGCCTGTAGTTCACTTAATGGTAACGTAAAATACCCCATGCCCAGTGAGCGCTATATTGATGTACAGGGTAGCATCGATGGCAGTTTAACTTACAAGCTTAAAGTGCAGTATGTCGCCACGAATAGATCGGATGCTTGTACGAACTACAACATACTGGCCGGGCTCCGGGTTTCACAAACCATGGAGTTTGACTACTACCCTCAAATCAACGATGGCAAACATAACCTGCATGTGCCGTTGAAGGAGCTGGATCCCGCTACTGAGTGTCGCTGGGAGCCAACTGTTATCATGTTGTGTGTCGGCGACACGGGTACCGAGCCATCTACTTGTAGCAGTGTATTTTCATTGCGAGGTGCGCATGCAAATCAATCGCCGGTGAACATGGTATGTGCAGCATCCAACTTTTGCTTCAGAACACCACGAACACTCTATACCGAAGCAATCGATGTGTTTAACACGCAATACGCGGTGAATATCACCAGAGAACCTCAGTAACAGTTATTCCCGATAACAGGAGGGACCATGACAATCATTGTGGCCGGTAGTTTATATATTCAGCCTGGGAAACGAGATGAATTTATGGCATGTTCAAACGCAGCCATTTTACTGGCGCGAGCCAATCCCGAATGCGAAGACTTTGCAGTGTCGGTTGATCCGGTTAACGAATGCCGCGTGAATGTGTTTGAGAAATGGCAGACCCGCAGTGCGCTCGAAGCGTTCAGAAACAGTGGGCCTGAAAACGATTCGTTTGCCTGGATAACCCAATTTGATATTAATGAGTATGAGATTGAGTCGTAACGGTGAAAGGGAATCCAGTTTTGATTAACAATAAAATCCCAGGCGCAGCCGCAATGTTCATGGCCTTCATTTACGCTGGCGCGTTTGTATACTTTGGCGCCTTCCTCTCTTTTCCTGCCAGCAAAGCGCCTGAGGTAGTGATCACGTTTCTGGCGCAGCATCAACAGGCACTCGGGTTAGCTTATTTTCTGATTTATGTTGTGTTTGGTGTGTTGCTGGCGATGCTGGTGACTGCGCTTAATGAAAAGCTTAAACGCGAACACAATTATGTGAATACGCTGGCAACCTTGTTTGGTAAGGTGTGGGTGGGGCTGGTGATTGCCAGTGGTATGATTGCAACCATAGGGCTGTCGCGCGTGGTTGAGCTGGCTAAGATAAGTAATGAAGATGCCTACCAATTGTGGACAGTAGTATCCATGTTGGTAGAAAGTTTGGGAGGCGGCAATGAGTTGGTGGGAGGAATGTGGGTATTACTCACGAGCATTGTTGCTCTGCAGCTGAATGTATTTGGCAAGTGGTTAAATTACCTGGGCGCGGTGGTTGGTATTACAGGCATAGCCACCGTTTTTCCGGTTGACATCTTCACTGAACTATTTGGAATTACCCAACTCGTCTGGTTTTTCTGGCTAGGCGTTGTGTTGTTCAATAGCCGCATAAAAAAAGCGGCTAAACACACCGTTAAAACATAAGTGCCATTGTGATGAGTATGCTGAGCAAGCTGTTTCGCTGGCAACGAGGCAGGCAACAAACCGGTTACGACAAAATGTTGTTGGCCGGAATGTACTGGCCCGTTAAATTCGACCTGTATTTATTGAAGTTTCCTCAAGGCAGTGAAATACCGCCACATACTGATAAAGTGCAAAGCGGAAAACATTACCGGCTGAATATTGTGTTACAACAGGCAAAAGCAGGCGGGGAGTTTGTTTGCGCTACGCCCATCTATTGTTCTGCAAGCATTAAACTGTTCCGGCCGGATATTTGCGAACATGCTGTTACCAAAGTGCTGGAAGGGAATCGCTATTTGCTGAGTATCGGTTGGGTGCGAAGGGATTAATCGCTTTTGGTTAGGTATTAACACGCAAGAAGGCACCCTGTGGTGCCTTCTTATCATTAGCTAAATATTTTGAGCGGGTTTAAATTACGACAACGTCGCCAGTGCTTTACCTGAGTACTGTTGCAGATCATCCAGGCGATTTTCTTTAATTTTGATGGCCCAGTTGGGGTCTTGCAGTAACGCTCTGCCTACCGCCACCAAATCAAACTCGCCAGCGTCTAACCGCTCAAGCAAATCATCAACTGCGCGGGTACCTGAATCCTGGCCCTGGAACGCGCCAAAAAAGTCGTCGTTTAACCCCACAGAGCCAACGGTTATGGTGGGTTTGCCAGTGAGCTTTTTCGTCCATCCAGCCAGATTTAA
>NZ_JBLBUE010000127.1:0-10205 GCF_047290655.1 Alteromonas sp. AMM-1
AATTCGTCGTCAAACAGGCCCCACCAAAGTACGACTTGTTCACCTGCGAGGTCGGGATCTACCTATGTGCTCCATCTTTATGCTATTAACAAAAAGGCCAAGATCATTGAAGAGCGCTGTAACTCGGCAAGTCAGGCTTTTTGAAATTTTTGTTCATTAGTCTTGGCGATTTGAGTTTCGTAAATTGGTAAGTGATAAGAGGTAATGATGTGATTACCAAGGGATACTGCCGGTATATTTCCAAGCGATTTTGACGTAAACAGACTTATTCATTTACATGCCTCTAGCGCGACCTGTGGGAGCAGCTTATTATCCATGCTTTTTGCCGACAAGAGGGATAACCTGATTGAAGAAGCCCTCTTATTTTCCTAAACAATGAATTTATCCCATTTCCCGTAGCTTGCTCTAATATGACCTTTTCGTAAACTCAACCCAATTAGCAATGCGCCACATAGCAAGCTTGAAACAACTGAAACCAGAGGGGCACCGAGCAGAAATGGCGTGGTAAATAATGCCAGGCCTAGAGGAACAAGCGCATAACGTGCCATGCGCCCAGACTCGGCAGTAGCAGTAACAACGACTGTCAGGACCAGAGCTCCCACCACATGATCAGCATTAGCCGTGCTGCCCTCGGTCCCCAGCGTCAAACGAGTGGACATAAGCCAAACTCCGACAGGAATGCAGAGCGCAAGATTCCAGGGCAAAGTAACTCCTCCTGCAATCATGTCTTTAAATACTGTTATGGGGCCCCGTTCAAACTCTCTTTCATCACCCTCCCAGGCTCCTGTATCAGTATCGCCGGTAAAGAAAATACGTAGCAATGGGCGACCTTGCTTTTTACGACGCCATAAGAATTCAGTAGTTGCCACCAGCTCATCCAGCGAATAAGGAATTTGAATCAGCATGGCTGCTGCACCAACCAGGCAAAGTGTACACCAGGTTCCAATAACGATGGGCTGAATAATAATGAAGAAAATCGACACCACGCCTAATGGCACAATCATAATGCCGAACAGCATTACCAACCAGGGCATGGTGCGCCAGCGGCGGGTTGACCCCATCAGGCCGGTAAGAATTTCCAGCGCATAAGTCATAGCACCTAACCCGGCGTCGGGAACCGGCCACGCCTCAGATACCTCAGATGTGATAATTTCTTCGGTGCCATTTTTCGGGTCACCGCCCCCGCCTGCAAAAAACGGTTCCCATACCGCGTCTATATGTCCTAACTGGAAGGCACACAAATAGCGTGAAATAAAAAAACCTACAAATGCGAGCAAAATAATAGGCATCCGTTGCACCCAGCTTGACGGATTAAACTCCCAACCGGGCGGAATATTGGGGCCGGTCTCCGCCGCTATTAGTGATACACCGGGCGTTGGCCGCGAGCACACGGCAAAAGCAATAATCAGCATGCCCACTAACGTGCCGTTCAGATAGGCCCCCGCCGTAGGAGACCAGAACACCAACGGTGCCGAGAGCACCCAAAATCCGACAATTCCCGCGGCCCAGCGAGCCTGGCTCATTCGCCATGACAGACTTAAACCGGCAAACACCAGCAGTGCCAGTCCCGACCCCATGTCACTAATCGTCATTGCGCGGCTTTCATACCCCAACAAAAATGGCGCGGTTAACAACCAGAACGCCAACCCGATATTCATAAAGTGGGCCCAAATAAAGTTGCTATGGGCGTCACGATAATGATCTTCGTGCTTTTCACGAATTGCGTTGGCGTTAACTTCTTTTTCCTTCGCCGTTTGCATCCAGTCTGGCAAAGTGATGCCATTGGCTTTATACCAACCTGGCGGATCTTTTTTCAGATTGTCAATTAACCGTTCCAGTGCATCATAAATGTGGTGCTGTGGTCGCCAATTTAACTGTTCCTTTACCCGGCTGAGATTAAGGTCATAATGATCACTTGATAAATCAATCATGAATGGTTTAATGAACGGCTTTTCACCATGATCAAAGGCGTCAGGTACCACCGGCTCGGTTTTTTCTTCCAGCCAAGCTCCAGGTTTAGCAACATACTCCGGTATTTCGATGGTGTTCCACTCTCGTTCACCATAAATCAAATGACCAATTCGATTTTGCAGCGCCTGATAACCCATTACGCTGTCTTCGCCGGCCAATAGTACATTTTCTTTGGGCACTTCATGGCGCTTTTCAACCAGCTCGGTAAACAATGACACCATATCGTCTTTATGCAAAAAAGCTTGTCCGGCCATTTTATCGCCCGAGTACACCCAACTCTTAAATTGCCGCTCGTAAATGCGGGCGATCTGATAGCTTAAAGTGGGAACAGCGGTGTGGTCATCGTACAAGCCAGCCATTCGTAACAGGGTATAGGGAATTTTGCCATGATGGCTGCGAATGGCTTCTTCGGCATCGGCTTTAGACTGCGGATAGGTCCAGCCGGGCTCAATGGGCGTGTCCTCGGTGATTTTTTCTCCAGGGACCCCTGCCCGATGAATGAGCATGGTGGAGGAATAGATGAAATGATCCACATCAAAGCGCTGCAGTTCGGTTAGAAAATCCGCCGTTCCCTTTACATTGAGAGCCTCATACAAGGGGTTGTCTTCGCCCGAGAAATCATAATAGGCGGCAAGGTGAATCACGCAGGCAATATGACCGCCATGTTTTTCATGAATTTTATACAACGCAAGGGAAATGGAGTCTTTGGAGGTAAAATCGCACTCGTAACTTTCATGGGCACTTTCGCAAGGTGTCAAATCCAACCCAATAAGGTGATAATCTTTTTTCAGCACCTCACAAAGTGCACTGCCTACGCCGCCAGATGCACCAGTTATCAGAACAATCCGCTTTTCTGCTGCTTGTTGTGCCATCAATAAGTCCTTGCCAGAAACCTAAAATTAAGAGGGTTACTATTGAGTAACGAATCAACCCGCGTTTCGGGTCATTGACAGAGAGAAAACGATGAAAATAGACAAAATCTAATCAACTTCGGCAATTTAGGGAAACGCGCCGCGTCTGCTTGATAATCGATAATGCGGCGGGACAGTGTAAAACTTGCGAACGACAGGAATATACTTTGTAGTAAAAACACGATTGGTTTGGGGAGCCATCATGCAAGGAGCCTTTGCTGCCACACCGCGTTGGTTAATAAATGCCATAGGCTAATGATTTTAATTAAATAAGTAAGATTGCACGACCGTAAAATGAAATTTAATGTTTTCAATGCGCAAATAGGAATAAAACTTGATGGTCTAGAGTCTCGCAATACTTCCTTGCTGGCACACGGTGTCGGCGCCCATTTGGATAAGGAGCCTCTCATGTCATTTATCTCAGCCGGTCCTGCAGACCGCCTTGAAAACCTCAAACCTAAACGCGTTACCCTTAACGATACAGAAATTCTTCTCATTCGTGACGGTGAAAACGTTTATGCCGGCAGCGCCGATTGCCCTCATAAAGGTGCGCCTCTTGAAGATGGTGCAGTATGTCGAGGCAAGTTGGTTTGCCCATGGCATAAAGGCACTTTTGATATCGCCTCTGCTGATGTATGCGAACCACCTGCACTAACAGGATTATCTCGGTATGCGGTTGAAATACGTGACGGCGAGGTACTTGTGGATCCCGAACAGGCCACCGACAGCACCGATAAACGACAAAACCGATTAACTGCAGTTAACGCACATTCTCATATTGTGATTGTCGGCGCTGGCGCAGCAGGCGCTGCCGCTCTGCAAAGTCTGGTGAACAATCGTTACCACGGTCGGATCACTGTTGTTGATCCAGAAGCAGATGCACCTTATGACCGAACACTGCTTACCAAAGCTGTGACAGCGGGCGACATGGAACCTGATGAGGTAGACCCCCTTGTTAATCAAGACGACATGGATATCACAGAAGTTACACGCCTAGTGGCTAAAGTATCCGGAATTGATACTGCCGCCCATCAAATTGAGCTATATGATGGTCAATCGTTGACATACGATCGATTACTTATTGCCACAGGCGGGATCCCCATACGGCCGGATTTACCCGGCGTTAATTTGTTGGGGATCCATACGCTTCGAAATATTGAGCATGTGGAAAGTCTATTAGCTGACGTTGAAAACACGAACAATATTACCATTGTTGGCAACAGTTTTATTAGTCTGGAAGTGGCCGCTTCATTAAAGCAGCGTAGCGACAATATACGGGTAAAGGTTATCGCACCTGATGCGGTGCCGTTTGAAAAACAATTTGGAACCCAAATCGGGCAGTATTTCCGTGATTTACACGAGAAGCATGACGTCGAGTTTGTCGAGGGCACAGTAAGTGGATTTCATGGTACTGAAAAAGTAACCGCAGTGAAGCTGGAAAGTGGCGAAACGTTGGAAACCAATCTGGTGCTGCTAGCTACCGGCATAACGACTGATAAAGATTTACTCAATAGCTTTACATTAACGCATCAGGGATTGGTGAAAGTGAACGAATTCCTTGAAGCTGCTGAAGATGTCTATGCGGTGGGTGATATTACCAGCTATCCGTATAATGGCGAAGAAATGCACATTGAGCACTGGCGACTAGCCCAGCAGCATGGTCGTTGCGCAGCAGAAAATATACTCGCGAGCCTAGCCTACCCTGCCGAACGTAAAGCATTTGATCGCACACCTTATTTCTGGACACAGCAATTTGATGTAAAGTTTGAATACGTAGGCCACGCAAAAGAGTGGGACGAAATCGAAGCGGTGGGCACACCGGAAGACGAACAATACCTCGCAGTTTTTCGCAAAGATGGTAAGGAAATTGCTGCTCTGGCTAAAGGTTATCCGCAGCTCATGGCAAAAATGATTATTGAGATGGACGACCATGTTGCGCTGTCATCGGTTAAAGCTGAACTTGAAGCTGCCTAATTAACAAGCTTTGATTTGGTGACGAGAAAGCGCGTAATGGCGCGCTTTCTATGACAAGATTGCTAACTATTCTCCGAGACCGGTAGTCCTCACGTACAAATCCTTCTGATTAAACAGTTAGCGATTTTCGTTGTAGCTGTCTATACCAGCGATGCCCCACCCAAAATGCTGCGGTGATGTAGGGCACTCCACCTACTACCCACATGATAAGTCCCGCTAATTGCTGATCGGCAAGGTTGCGGGATTCACCGTAAAAAGGAGTGCTGCCAAAGGTAAGAAACGCACCTAAAAAGCCCGTGTGCATTAGCGTCACCAACAGTGCCAGCAACGCATAGGGAACTTTACGGGTAAAGGCATGTAAGCAGGCCCACCAAAACCATACCGCCGATATCAGAAAGCAGGCGTGTTCGAATACGTGAATCCAGGGATTCTCCAACGCCAACATATAAAATTTCGGGATGTGCCAGAACCAGATCATCATACCGTGAAAGTAGGTGCATACCATCGGATATTGAGTGATTTTAAATGCATATTTCCATAATCTTTCCCCATATGCTCCACAAGCCCTGTAGAACTGTGGCAATGGCCGAGCCAAAGCGAAAGCTGGCGCTATTATTACCATCATAAACATATGCTGGGTCATATGCGCAGCAGAGCTATGTTCAGCCCATTCGTCCAACGGACCCAAAATGGTAAAAAAGGTGATCAAAATGGTGATATGAAATAGCCATCTCCGCCATACAACTGCGGTAGCGTAGCGGCAGCCCCATACATAGATTATCCAGAATATCAGTACTATCACCGCCGTAAGGCTAGCGGAAAACGCGTCCTGGCCACCACTGGTAAAGGGGTTGTGCGCCCATGCACCGGTTGACCAAAACAATAACGTTGCTACGAGAATAATTAAATACATGGTGCCATCGCCAAAAGAGGAATGCCAACAGCCAGCGTCGAAATGGCCGAAGCAAGATAACTTGTCGCCGCTACACGCAGTAAAAAGCGCGACTCATTTTCTGCATTTGCCGCTACGTGCCACGACTTAAAGGCGCAAATTCCCAAATAAATAACAATAAGAAACGTAGGAATTAAAAAACTAAGGTTTATCCAATTAAATGGGCCCGCCTCGGCCGCAGGTTTAGCCAGCTGACAAGCCACCGCGACACCGCCATAAGTAAATACAAACCAGAGCGCCCAAATCACAAACCCGGCCACAAGATGCCAAGGGTGCGCGCGGGAAACTTTCATTTAGCCTCCCATATTGTTGGTAAGATCAAAAAGCTTGCGAAGCTTAGCCAAAAAATAACATGTGTAAACAACCACATGGGGCTCATTACGACAATTTCATAGGACAGCTTTGTACTGATGTAATCATAACTAACCCGCAGTGCCTGGAGCGTAGTGGTGATCACGCTGATGATACTGTGGAAAAGCAAAAAGGCCAGCATCACCAACAATACGGCATCATACGCATTAGTCGTAAATTGCAGGTCACTCGAAACAGTGATGAAAGCCAATAGTCCAACATGACCCATTCCACAGGCTGAAACGAGCCAAAGCCACTTAGCGAGCGACTTCTCTTGCTCACGGCGCAAATAGCGATTCAGACGGCGATACAAAGTCACTGCAATGGTCAGTAACGCACCACTTAGCCCCATTAAAACCGGCGAAATTGCCGACACGTCAGGTAAGGTTTTATTTGGTGAAACTGTCCACAAATATAACCAACCGAAAAGCAGCGACAAATATAAGGTGCCGTCAGCTAACAGAGTCACACACATACCCCATAACCCTGGCCCGTCAAAGGTACGCGAGTGCAGAGGCGGCTCTCCCCGGCTCGCTTCTTCATCCGTCAGTGGTGCCATCGTCTTGTGCGTGCCGTTCTCCCAACTCCAGCGTAAAAAGAAGCCTAGACCCAATATGGCGAAAAAGATGCCGACCATATACGCTTTAGACACCAGGCTGATGCACAACCCCGCCAGGGTAGCCGCACAAATTAGAGGCCACCACGAATGGCTGGGAATATGAATAACTTCTTTTAGCTTGCCACTAATCGCATCTGTTCCATACAGTTCCCGTCGCCCGTGCTTAATACTTTTTAAGCCATGTTCGCCAGCTGGAATGCTATTAATCAACGACGGGTCGTCCCATAGTGGATGACGTGATTTTACCTCAGGGATACTGGCAAAATTGTAAGACACCGGCGGCATGCCCGTGGCCCATTCCAATGTATCAGCTTGCCAAGGATTAGATGAAGCCTTTCGACCATATCGAAAATGTAGCGTCACATCTAAGACGAGCATTAAAATACCAATCGCGAGCACGAAGCCACCAATGGAAGAACTCAGATTTAACCAATCCCAGCCCAGGCCACTTTCGTAAGTAAACACTCGGCGTGGCATGCCCAACAGACCAGTTAGGTGCATGATCAGAAACGTTGAATTAAATCCGACAAACACCAAGCCAAACGCCCAGCGTCCCATTCTCATAGACGGCATTCGTCCGGAAAAATGGGGCAACCAGTAATATAGGGCGGCGATCAGCGGAAAGAACATTCCGCCAATAAGCACATAATGAAAATGCGCCACTACAAAGTGCGTATCGTGCACCTGCCAGTCAAAGGGCACCAGTGCTAGCATCACACCAGTCAACCCACCGCAAACGAAGATAAACAAAAAGCCAAAAATCCATAGCATCGGCAGTTCAAACCGAACACGGCCTACCCACAATGTCGTTAACCAAACGAAAATCTGAATGCCTGTGGGAATCGCCACCAGCATGCTGGCAATGGAAAAAAATGCCTGGGCCAAATGAGGGATCCCGACGGTAAACATGTGGTGTACCCATAAGCCAAAGCTGATAAACCCAGTGATGATTACTGATAATACAACCCAACGATATCCCACCAGCGGTCGACCCGCGAACACTGGCAATATAGTGGAGACCATACCCGCTGCCGGCAGAAAAATAATGTAAACTTCAGGATGGCCGAATAACCAGAACAAATGCTGCCATAAAATAGGGTCACCACCAGCGTTAGGATCAAAAAAAGGCATTTGCGCTGCCCGCTCAAGCTCTAACAGAATGCTAGCCAGAATCAGCGGAGGAAAACCGAACACGATCATTAACGCCATCGCGAGAATATACCAGCAGAAAATAGGCATTTTGCTCAAACTCATGCCCGGCGCTCTTGTACGCAAAATCGAGACGGTAAGCTCAATACCTGCCGATACTGCAGATATTTCTACAAAAGTCACTCCGAGTAGCCAGAAGTCTGAGCCCGCGCCAGCGGAATAGTCGTCGCTGGATAAGGGTGTGTACATAAACCAGCCCGAATTAGGCGCGATGCCTAGCACCAGACTTGACAGCAAAATCAACCCTCCAAAGAGGTAACAGTAATAGCCTAAGGCGCTCAAACGGGGAAAGACTAGATCGCGCGTGCCGATCATCTTTGGAATAAGATACATCGCCGCGCCTTCCAGAACCGGAATGGCAAACAAGAACATCATAATAGTGCCGTGCATAGTAAAAACCTGTGAATACAGGTCGGCAGTAATGAGTGTCTGACCTGGCAACGCCAATTGCGAGCGGATCAGCATTGCCAGCAAAATGCCTACGAGAAAAAAGATCACCCCGGTTAGCATGAATCGCTGACTGATAGAAGTATGGTTTACCGCTGCAAGATTGCCCCACCCAGGTAGGTTATCCCATACCTTGGCAAAATTTTTGTGTAGTTCTGATTTGCCATTCATTGTGTTTTACCTTGTTGGACGAGCCATGCATCAAACTTCTCAGCAGAATGAGCAATGACTTTAAAATGCATTTTAGCGTGAGAAAGGCCGCAATATTCGGCGCATTGGCCACCGAACTCACCTACTTCATCGGCTTGCAAACGCACGATGTTCGTGTGCCCCGGGATCGCATCAATCTTTCCTCCTAGCCGTGGCACCCAGAAGCCATGAATCACGTCCGCACTAGTCACATGAATATCAATTGGCGTATCGACAGGAATATGAATTTCATCTGTTAGTTCAATATCATGTTGCGGATAGGTTACATCCCACGCCCATTGTCTGGCATGCACATCAATTCGCACAGCGCGCTCATCTGCCAAAGGCAGCATAATATTCCCGGCTGGAATACCAAAAATGAGCAATACGGTTATGCCCACCGTGGGTAACACAATACCGCCCCACAAAACCATACGAGTAAGAACGCGTTTTACATCTGCATCGCTATATTTACGATTGCGTCGGAAGCTGGCATACCACCAGAGTGAGCAAATCCCCAGTAATACCACGACTCCAACCGTGAGCATGCCCCACCAGATTGTGGTAACCGCCTTGGCTGACGGACCTGCCGGGGCGAGAATGGAATACGGCTCACTGCAACCTGCCAACAATAAGGCACTGGCAGTGAAAAGATATTCTGTTACTCTATTTACCAAACTCACTCCTTAAACGGTATTTAGGATCTGACGCTTCTATGTCGAATTCAATAATCAGCAGCCGCGCTTCACTTAGGGGGCATGCGCTACATCCAGCCCTGATCCATTTTCCCATCGCGTTTTTGCTCATACTCATTGTCACAGATATTGTATTTATCCTTACCAGCGATCCTTTCTGGGCTGAAGCCAGTTTTTGGCTTACTGCTGCTGGACTGGCATTTGGTGTTTTGGCCAGCCTTGCCGGTGCCATTGATGTTTTTACTGTACGTATTATTCGCCATATTGTCGCAGCCTGGGCTCACGCCGTTCTAGCAGTAATGACGCTATCGCTGACCACATTTAACCTTACCTTACGCTTAGGCGATAACCCCGGCGAACTTATTAATCCCTGGGGAATCTATGTCAGCGTTCTAGCTGGCATCCTTATCGGTATTACTGGTTTTTTGGGCGCTCAACTGGTTTTTGCTTACGGCGTAGGTGTTAACGAGCCTCAAAATAATGAACGCTAAGTTGAGCCCTAGATTGGCCATGGCACAAAACCAGGTGCAGCAGGTTTTGCCAGGACCACAAACAGTATGCTTCCGACGCCGCAAAATATCGCTATCAGAAAGCACCAGCTAAAGCCTGCCAGATAACGCATTTCCTGGCGTTCAAGGCGCGTTATCAGTAGCCCAAGGCTCGCGTGCAATATCACCAGTATCGTCACAATGGTTAGTTTCACCATCAGCCAGAAAGTAAGGGTGTCGTTTATTACAAAGACCAATGTTCCCGCAATAATAGAAATGATAGCCGCGGGCGAAGCCACATACGCGAATATCAGCCGCGCTACCGACCCCATTCCAAATGGAATATCGATAAAGTCTTCGCGCATTTTAGACTCAGTAGACATTAAGATTGGCAAAGAC
>NZ_JBLBUE010000128.1:0-10138 GCF_047290655.1 Alteromonas sp. AMM-1
CAGAAGCAGCCGACAGCATGCATATGGCAAACATCCAGCAAACCGGGGTAAATGCGCTGTGTGATAAGCCATTTGAACCTAACGAAGTGCGCGCCATGTTGGCAGCATTGCTCGGTGATTAGCAAAAACTGAGTCATACTCAACCTGTCAATATATTACTCATAAAAATGATAAGCCAATCTGTAAAAACGGGTTGACAGATAACCAGCGCCACAATAAAGTGCAGGGTATGAAAGTACAAAATACATCACACACAGCGATTTTCTTTATGTTTATCACCTTCAGTTGAGGGGGTAACGCTGTGCGTAACACAAACCTCCTCTAACAGGAGGTTTTTTTTTGCCTGAAGTGTAAGAGAGAAGCTATGTCTGCGCCTGAATTAGATAACATCCGTGAGCGAATTACCTCACTTGATACCGAACTGCTTGGCCTGTTGGCTGAACGCCGTGGTTTAACCAACCAGGTAGCCGAAACAAAAATCAAGCACCACATTCCAGTGCGCGATCAGGCACGCGAGGAACAATTACTCATCCGCCTGATTAAAGAAGGTCAGCAAAAAGGATTAGACCCGCATTACGTTACTCAGATATTTCATGTAATCATTGAAGATTCAGTATTAAACCAGCAAGCCATGCTGGCCGAGCGCGCAAACCCTGGCAGTGCCCTTCCCCTGAATCGGGTTGCCTTCTTGGGTGATCGGGGTTCGTATAGCTATCTTGCTACGCAAAAGTATTTCTCCCGTCGTCCGGGTGATCTGCTGGAAATGGGCTGCCAGAGCTTTAAAGAGGTAGTGGGCAAAGTAGAAAATAACGAAGCCGACTATGCGGTATTACCCATTGAAAATACAACATCAGGCAGTATCAACGAAGTGTACGACCAGCTTCAGCATACCGAGCTCAATATCATAGGTGAACTGACTCACGCTATTAAGCACAGCTTACTGGTTGCCAAAGACACTACACTGGCTAATATCAAGACACTGTACGCCCATCCGCAGGTATTCACTCAATGCAGCCACTTCCTGGCTGAACTGGGGAATGTGGAAGTAAAAACAATGGATAGCACCTCTTCAGCAATGCTAACTGTCAGTGAATTGAACCGCGAGGATGTAGCAGCCATTGGCAGTGAAGCCGGTGGTAATCTGTATGGATTGATGGCAATTAAATCGAATCTGGCCAATCAGAAAGAAAACCACAGCCGTTTTATTGTAGTAGCCAAACAACCAGTGGTAGTGCCTCTACAGGTGCCGGCTAAAACCACGTTTGTAATGTCAACGGTTCAAAAGCCTGGTGCACTGGTAGAAGCATTATTGGTATTAAAGCAAAACAACATCAATATGACCAAACTGGAATCCCGCCCTATTCACGGTAATCCTTGGGAAGAGATGTTTTACATCGACGTGGAAGGTAACACCCAGGATGGTCCAATGCAGATTGCGATTGCTGAACTGAAAAAGATAACGCGTTACGTAAAAGTACTCGGGTGTTATCCAAGTGAAGAAATCAGCCCGACTAAGGTAGCAGCAAGCAAAGCGCTGGCTTCTTAATTACAAAAAAGGCCACTGACGTGGCCTTTTTCATTTTAATATCAGGTTTTAAACCGGTTAACCATATCCTGCAAAGACACCGCAATCTTTGCCAGCTCATCGGCAGCATTTCGGGTATGCACAGCACCGTTATGGATGTCTTCGGAAAGGTGATTCACTTCATTCACGTTTTCGCCAATGGCATTTGAGGTTGCTTCCTGCTCTACAGCGGCACTGGCTACCACGCTCACTAACTGTTGTACCTGTTCAATGGTTTGACCTAATTCGTTCATCGCTACAGTAACCAAATCAACCAGGTGAATACCTCCACCTGCTGCCGCCTCTGCTTTTTCCATGGCAACCACGGATTTCTCCGATGACACGTTCATCTTCTCAATGATCCGTTCTATTTCAACGGTACTTTCCTGCGAGCGATTAGCCAACGTCCTTACTTCATCGGCGACCACTGAAAATCCCCTACCCGCTTCACCCGCTCTTGCCGCCTCTATTGCTGCATTCAGCGCCAATAAATTAGTTTGGTCTGCGATACTTTTAATTACATTCAGCAACGACGTTATTTGCGACACTTCCGCTTTTAACGACGCAATAATAGTTGATGAATCCTGAATAAGTTTTACCAACAACTTAATATTGTCAGCAGCCATATCAGCGCGTTCCATATTCTCATTCAGGCTGTGTTCTGCTCGTGTGCCAAAATCCCGGGTTTCTGACGTTGACTCGGCAATACTGGTAATTGAATCAGTCAGTTGTGTAATTGCAGATGCCACTTCTTGCATCTGTCTGGCCTGATTGTCGGTGGTTGTTTCGCTTTGATGCGTAATAGCGCTTAACTCTTCAGAGGCAGAAGCCAGCGACTCAGACGCGCCTTTAACGCTATCGATGATGTCTCGAATTTGGCCGGTAAACTGATTAAACGCCAGCACAATCCGGTTAATTTCGGCAATACGCGTTTCTGCTAGCTTAACTGTTAAATCGCCATTGCCACTAGCCAGTTGTTCACAAGCATCACCTAACCGGGTTAACGGACGCACTAACCGACCGGATAGCCACACAATCACTACCACGGAAAGAGCAACGATTATGGCAATCGCAATAAAGACAGTAGTCACCAGTTTATTACGCAGTACAACTGCTGGCTGGAGCGCTTCTTCAACGTCGATTTCAGCGATAAGCGCGTATTGATTATCGCCAATAGAAAGCTGTCGGTACGCCGAAAACACCTCAACATCCCGATAATCTTTAACAATGCCAAATCCTTTTTGCCCGTTTAAAGCGCGTTCAACAGACACGGTATCAACGTCCTGAATCCCCACTGTTGTGCCTGCGTCAGCTACTTGCTTTGCTGTTTTCGGATATAAGCGTCCAACCGCTGCTAAATAGTCATCCGGAGCCTCCAAAAAGAAACGGCTTTCGGTAACCAGCTTTTTATCAGCACTAACCAGGTAAGTTTCACCGGAATCACCGTAGCCAATTTCCTGCCACTGTTGATTGTGCTCTAAGATATTGCTGATCACATTAAGCGGGATTTGGAATATCAGCACGCCTGTTGTAGTGCCATTTTCATCGATGATCTGGGCACCTAAAAAGCCCGCCATGGCGTTATAAGATGGCAGGTAGGATTCCAGTTTACTGAAGGATACTTTATCTTTGTTGTTCAGCGCTTTGCGATACGCTTCTGCAATACCGGTTTTTGCATAGGGGCCAGTTTGCAGGTTAGTTGCGTAATCCAGTTCTTTAAACACCGAGTACACCACATCACCCGTTTTGGGGTCTGCGATAAAAATATCGTAAAAGCCAAATTCCTTTAGAAACGCTCTGAAGAAGCCGTGATATTTTTCGTGTACCGCAGCATATTCAGACGTGTTATTGGGTTTAAAAAGGGTATCTTTTTCGCCAATTGGAAAGCGGGAGCCGGCAATAAAATCGTACTGTAGTTTTTTTGCGGTATCAGATAAACCGTTAACAAGAGAAAGTGGGTTACTGACGTTTGAACCATTGCGCTTGCTGTACAAATTAGCAAATTCAGT
Organism: Alteromonas sp. AMM-1; assembly: GCF_047290655.1. Taxonomy (NCBI): domain Bacteria; kingdom Pseudomonadati; phylum Pseudomonadota; class Gammaproteobacteria; order Alteromonadales; family Alteromonadaceae; genus Alteromonas; species Alteromonas sp. AMM-1. The sequence goes on from NZ_JBLBUE010000128.1 coordinate 3,574, forward strand.
ATCGTAATAGCGTTGAAGCATTTGGCTTTCGTTATTTTGCAGCGGATTACGCTCAGCATCATAGCGGCGATACGCGTTAGCAAATTGCTTTGATGCCTCTACTACCAATGCTTCAGACGCTTTCAAATGCAACTGCTTTTCAATAAATTTCGGGTATTCGGAATAACGTGTAGAAATTGGAGATAAATATGAATGCAGTTGAACTAGCGAATGAACTAAACGGCACTGAGTATCCGTTCAGACCTACAAGGGAAGTTATTCAAAAAGCAATCGACAACAGCCTTGTGATTGTCTACGGCGCATCTGATGACCTGATGGAGTTTGAAGGTGCTATTGTGGAGGAAATAGGGGTTTATGATGGTGGTACTGCTTACGTTTACAAGTGCGGCGTTCTTGGGTCTCGTGATGATCTGGATACAGATGAGGAGTTGGAGTTGTGGTTTAAAAACAAGTCAGACTCTAAGCCTATCGAGGCCAAATGGTGTGACGATGACAACTACTCTTGGACGTATCAGACAGACATTCCTCATGCCACCTTTGATATTGTCGAGGGCGATGAAAAATACTGTAGAGCTTTGGTTTTCAGTGTGGATGAGATTTAGCAGTTCCACACGAGAATCCGAATACCCTAAATTTCAGGTATTGAGACACAGACTCATGAGTTTGCGCTGTCTCTACCATCAATTTCTTTTCCGCCCCCAGGGTCAGGGCTTCGCGGGATTCGTTTACGCTGATATGCAGGGAAATGCCCGCCATTAGCAACACAACGAAAATAACTAACGGAATTAATGAAAACAGTAATCGCTGTTTCAGTGTCATATCAACGGTTCCCTACAGACAGATAACTCTAAACTAAGAAGTTTCTCGGCCTAACGCAATTATTCTTTAGGAGGGAGCTGAACCGACCTTAACATCTGATTATCATCAGCTTTTAGTAATAATTGCTTGCTGTCGACCAGGCACGTTTTGGCGTAATCGCCAAACCAGTTACCTATTTCGTTAAACTGGCGAATAAATTCCGCTTTATTGCCCTGCTCTAATAAAACCAATGCTTCACCAAATCGCTCATGAAACCTGCGAAGTAACGCAAAGTTTTCCGGATTATTATAGATGATATCGGCATAAAGATTAGGAGATTGAGCAAAGAGTCTGCCCACCATTGCAAGCTCTAACCGATAAATGGGAGAACTCAACTGAGTAAGTTGCATTAAATCCGGATTTTCACCGGCCAGATGCGCACCATACACAAAGGTGTTGAAATGACGCATTACCTGGATAAAAGCCATCGCTTTATCATGTTCCTGGGCACTGGTTTCAATTAGGTTAGCACCCCAAATTTGCATTTGTTGAAGCAACCAGTCGTAAGTTTCATTGCCACGGCCATGACACACTACAACCACTTGCTTAATCATGCCTGGTGCATCAGGTCCAAACATAGGATGCAAGCCAACTACCGGCCCATTGTGCACCGCCATCATGGCTGCCAGCGGCTTGTCTTTAATACTGGTTATATCAGCCAGTATACAATGCTCAGGCAAGGCTTTTAATTTTGAAATGACGTCTACGGTTAGATTAATTGGCACAGATAACAGCACAAGGCTGGCACGTGAAAATAGACGTTCAGCGTCAGACCAGTCCTCTTTTTCGAGAATATCAACCTGGTAACCACTGCGGGTAAACAGGCCAACAAACACACTGCCCAGCGCGCCAGCACCACCAATAATCACAATGCGTTTAACATCGGGATTGGCACAGCGATAGCGATTATTCTGAATATGGTAAGACTCGCGCATAATGCGGCGAAGTAAATCTTCTACTAATGAAGGCGACACACCTGCAGACTCAGCCTGCCGCTGCCGGTCTTCCAGCATAGAAGCTTCCCGGGATGGCACGTAAATTGGCATACCGGTTTTGGCTTTGATGTCGCCAACTTTAGCAGCTAGTACCGCACGTTTGGCGAGTAATTCAACGAGCTGGCTATCCAGCTCGTCAATTCCCTGGCGAAGTTCGCTCAATTGCTGAGCAAACTGTTCCGCTGAGTCTTGTGACATAAAATCAGGCTACATCCGTTCGCTTATTCTGACGTAATGGTAACACAGTAATCAGCTTGTCACGCATTTGTCCGAGCAGAGTTTCAGTGGTATCCCAGTCGATGCAGCCGTCGGTTATTGATACACCGTATTCCAGCGCATCAAAAGGCACACCGTCAGACTTCTGATTGCCAGCTTTTAAATGGCTTTCCAACATCACACCAATAATAGACTGATTCCCTTCAAGAATTTGATTTACCACGTTTTGTGCTACCAGCGGCTGGCGGCGGTAATCCTTATTGGAATTAGCATGACTGCAATCTACTACCAGGCCTGCCGTCAATTTCGCGTTTGCCAGCCACTCTTCACATTCAGATACGCACACAGAATCGTAGTTTGGCTGTTTACCACCACGTAAAATAATGTGGCCGTCAGGGTTACCCTGAGTTTCAATAATGCTCACCTGGCCCTGCTTATTGATCCCCATAAAACGATGAGAAGACGCTGCAGATTTAAGTGCATTAATAGCAATATCCAAACTACCGTCGGTGCCGTTTTTAAAGCCAACTGGCATTGACAGACCGCTCGCCATTTCGCGGTGAGTTTGCGACTCTGACGTACGCGCACCAATTGCACTCCAACTAAACAGTTCAGCAAGGTACTGCGGGCTGATGGGGTCGAGCGCTTCAGTAGCAACCGGCAATTCCAGTTCTGCTAACCAAATCAATAATTCACGGGCCTTGCGCAAGCCGGTTTCGATCTCGAAAGTGTCGTTGATGTGCGGATCGTTGATCAGGCCTTTCCAGCCCGTAGTAGTACGTGGTTTTTCAAAGTAGACACGCATCACAATGTACAGGGTGTCTTTGTAACACTCATGCAGCTCTTTTAAACGCAACGCATAGTCTTTTGCCGCTTCAACATCGTGAATTGAGCACGGCCCGCAGATCACCAGCATGCGGTGATCACGACGGTGGATGATATCGGCGATAATTTGGCGTGAATCACGGATTACCGAAAGCGCACGCTCTGAAACGGGTAATTCCTGAGCCAGTGCCTCAGGCGTGATCAGAATTTTTTCTGAGCTCACGTGAATGTTGTTAATAGTGTCCTTAATCATTTGTCGCTCTCGGTCTTAGGAGTAATAAAATACCTTACAGGCCTGTTGCTATGGGAAACAACTCCATTTCAACATCGTCCATTAAGTAAAGCAGAAACAGGCAATAAATACAGGTGTATAATTATATTTACATCAAAAAAATTCAACCTGATGAAATAGCGTTGACTTTTTACCAATAATTGATATGCAAAGCAAGTAAAAACTCCGTATTTGAAGCACTTTGCATGAATTCCACACTGGGAAATTGCTATCTGGAGAATACCGGTATATACGCTCAACTGGGGTAGTTTAATTGCAGAAATCGTCATTAGTAAAAAGCTAACGCATTGCGACGAAACAAGTTTTAATGCGGTGAACGACCATGCCATTATGTTACAAAAATGTTGTACTTGGCATAAAGCACAACATAGCGTGCAACAATTAAACAATGTAGGGACACATGATTACTCTGACAAACATTCGCAAATGCTTTTCAAATGGCGAAGAACAGATTGTTGCGCTCAACGATGTATCACTAACCATTCGCCAAAATGAATTCGTTGCCTTTATGGGCAGTTCAGGATCGGGCAAATCAACTTTAATGAATATTCTCGGATGTCTGGATACGCCCAACAGTGGACATTACACCTTAAACGGTGAGCGCGTCGACAGTTTGAGTGACGAAGCCCTTTCCAGCATTCGCAATCGCCATATTGGTTTCATTTTTCAGACGTTTCATTTGCTACCCAAACTCGATGCCATTGGCAATGTTAAATTGCCTTTGCGCTATTCTGATGTTGATAACGACGAAGCGCACGAACGGGCCGTTGCTTTGCTTCAGAAAGTGGGTCTTGGACACCGTATGACCCATCGCCCATTTGAAATGTCAGGTGGTCAGCGTCAGCGCGTTGCTATTGCTCGGGCACTGGTGAACCGCCCTTCCATTGTGTTGGCCGATGAACCCACCGGAAACCTCGACAGCAAAACATCGGAAGACATCATGCAACTGCTCACCGAACTCCATCAGCAGGGTCAAACCATTGTGATGGTAACACACGAAGAAAACATCGCAGAATTCGCGCAACGGGTTGTCACCATGAAAGACGGTCAGATTCTCAATGAGCGGAGTAAACTATGATATCCCGTTACTTGTGTTTCGCTGCCACAATGGGATTCAGTCTGGTCTCAAATGCCAATCAGGCACCGTTAATCTTAACCGGCAAGCTGTCGTCATCAAATGTACAAAGCGTGACTGCGCCACGCACTGATCGATGGCAAATTCAGGTGCAATGGATGATAGAAGAAGGGAGTCTGGTGTCGCCTGGTGATGTGATCACCGTGTTTGATTCAGGCAGTGTGGATACGCAACTGGAACAGAACGAAGACAACCTGGCCACGCAGCAACTCTCACTTAAAACCGAAACCATGACACTTGACCAGGCGGTCCGCGATGCCGAAGCGGCATTAAACGTTGCCGACCTCGAAGTTGAAAAGGCCCGTATCGAAGCCAGCATACAAACTAACGACATAAGCGAATACGACAAAGGACAGTACAAGCTTACCCTCGAGCGCGCGCTGGTTGAGCAATTTAAAGCGCAGCAAACCCTCCAGCAAAAGCAGGCAGAACGCGCGTCCTCACTGGAAAAAGCGCAAATAGAAATCGTTAAACTTGAAGAAACGGTGGAATATCAGCGTTATCTGCTCACCCGTCTTCAGGTAAAGGCCCAGATAAGTGGGGTGGTTAGCCATATGTATCACCCTTGGGATAACGAAAAGATTACCGCAGGCACAACCTTACAAGCAGCCATGAAGGTAATGGAAGTGCAGGATATCAGCGGTTTTAACATTGATGCCTGGGTGCATGAAATTGACGCCGATCGCATTACAAAAGGTCAATCGGCTACCATTACGCTGGACGCGTATCCTCAGCAGCAATTTAATGCCACAGTCACCAGCATCGTTTCACAACCTGCTAAGAAGTCTGGTTGGGGCGAAAGCGCCTATTACCAGCTCCAGTTAGCGTTCGATGCATTACCTCAACTAAAACTATTGCCCGGAATGAGTGTTAGAGTGGTATTTGCCAACCAGGATCGCCTTATGGATAGCCGACGGGAGACTGCAAGTGCGAATTAATATTGTGTTGCTAGCCGCCGCCCTGCTTATGGGTTGCTCAGAGCAAAGCGCTTCTCAATCAGATGCCAAGCGGGTAATCAAACAGCCGTTAACTGCGTCAGGCGAAATCGTATCGTTAAATACAGCCAGCATTTCTCCCCCTTCCGTGCGTGGGATGTGGCAAATGAAAGTCCAGTTTCTGGTGCCAGAGAACTCCCATGTTAAAGAAGGAGACATGCTGGTGAAATTTGACGATCAACAACTGAAAACCAAACTTATCGAGCAAAAAAGCGAACTGGAAGCCGAAACCAAGAATTACCAGACTAAACAACTGGAAAATGAAGCGAAGCAAGAAGAGTTAAAGCTGGCACTGGCGGAAGCACAGATGAATTTCGACAAGCAAAAGCGACTGGTTGAAATTGTCGATGTAGCCACCAAGCGAGTAGAAAAAGAAAAACAACGCAAAGAATTTGACATTGCCCAGGCAAAATTAGCCCAGGCCCAGCAACAACTGGAACAGTTCAGCACATCGCGTGCACTGAACGACGAATTAGCAAAAAGTAAAATCAATCGCTTACAAACCAAGCTAAGCCGCACGCAAAGCAACATTGAGAAGCTGCAGATCAAGGCGCCCAAATCTGGCCTTATCATGTACAAAGCCGATCCGGAAGGCAACAAAACAGCCGTGGGCGACACTGTTTGGATGGGGCGAACCTTATTAACCATACCCTCATTGGACGCCTTGGCCATAAAAGCGCAGTTTGATGAAGCCGATACGGCCAAACTAACACCGGGCACAGTAGTAAAAGTTACACTGGATGCCTACCCGGAAATCCCCTACTCCGGCACCATAGTGTCACTGGGCGAAGCTTACAAAGAAAAATCCACGAGTAATTTAAGCATTGTATTTGATGTGGAAATTGCATTGCACCAGATTGATGACAAGCGAATGCGACCGGGCATGAAAGCCAAAATTGAAGTGATGGAGGCCAGTTCATGAGACAACTGTTAACACTGGCAATGTGCTTTGGAATGCTAAGCGCCTGCAATGACACAGAACAACTGATCCCCACTTACGAAGTGCGCCCTCAGCCATTTTCGCTTGCCGTTCCGATGAAGGGCGAACTTGAAGCGGCGCAAGCAACCGCAATTGGTGTGCCCAGCCGTCGCCCAATGACAATTGCCTGGTTAGAGCAAGAATATACCCAGGTGAAAAAAGGCCAGCTGGTTGCCCGATTTGATGCCGAACAACTCAGTTTGGATATGCGTCAGGAGATGCTGGCCATCATGTTGCTTGAAGAAGACATGAAACTGAACCGCGAAAATC
>NZ_JBLBUE010000129.1:0-10128 GCF_047290655.1 Alteromonas sp. AMM-1
CTCGCATTGCTTCACGCTCTTCACCCGACAACATGGTTGTCATTTCGTAGGAGAAGTCGTAAATGGTCATAAAAGCAGTGATATTAGCCCCGGTCTTGGCAGCTAATTCAAGGGCGCGGGATAAAGCGGGTTGGGAATTTCGTTCAGTTTCTACAACGGCAAGAATATGGGTGTAATTGATCATAACAGCCTCCGGACATTATGTACTCTATGAGTGTATGTCCAGAGTGCCATCTTCACCAGTTTTAGGTGTTGCGGTGGATCAACCCGGAAAGTTAATCCACTGCTATGGTAGGAATATCCATACTATGGAGCTTGGCATCCATGGCTTCAAAATCCAGAATGGTGATGAGCTTGCCATCAACCTGAATAATGCCTTCTTTTTGAAAACGCGTGAGCAAACGAGAGATGGTTTCTACCGTTAATCCCAGGTAATTACCAATTTCGTTGCGCGTCATACTCAGATTGAACTGACGCGGAGAAAAGCCGCGTTCTTCAAAACGTTTGGATAAGTGCGCCAGAAAATAAATAAGGCGTTCTTCCGCTGTGCGTTTATTCAATAACATCATGAGGTCGTGATCGTGCTTAATTTCAGCGCTCATGAAACTCATAATTTGATGGCGCAATTTAGGGAACTGCACCGACATTTTATCCAGGGTTTCGTAGGGTAATTCACAAACCATGGCGGTTTCTAACGCTTGTGTATAGCTTTGATGCGTATTCTCTCGAAGCGCGTCGAACCCTATAATATCGCCAGGGAAATGGAAGCCGATGATCTGTTCTTCACCATCTTTGCTGCTCACAAATGATTTAAATGAGCCCGCACGCACCGCAAACAACGAATTAAATTTGTCACCCGCCTTTACCAGTTTGTCGTGCTTATGCAGCGGCTTTTTGCGCTCGATGATGTCATCCAGAGAGTCCAGCTCTGTTTTATTCAGAGAGACAGGCAAACACAAGTGGCTAAAACTGCAACTCTGACAGTGAATAGAGAATTCTGAACCTTTTGACATAACTCAACGTCTCCGTGTAACCGTAGGCCTAACTAATACTATTTACAGTGCGATAAATCAAGAAAACCGCATATATAATTAACGTTACTGCGATGAATGTTCGCGTTTTAGGCATACGCAGTAAAGTAAGTAACCCGTTAGCGCCAAAACTTACTGCAAGCAATGCGGGTAACGTACCCACGCCAAACGCTGCCATTATCATGGCCCCCTGCAATGCGGTACCGGCCGATAATGACCAGGTTAACGTAGAGTATACTAAGCCACAGGGTAACCAACCCCAGATTATGCCATACGGCAGCGCGGATAGAGGACTTTTGAATGGTAAAAATCGTCTCGAAAGCGGCTGTAAATGTTGCCATAACTGCTTGCCTAGCGATTCAATTCTGGCTAGACCACGCCACCACTGTGCCAGATAGAGTGCCATTGCAATCAGCATAAAGGCGCTGAATAACTTAAAACCGTAAAGTAGCGATGTCATCGAGCTTTGTGCAATACTACCCAATGCACCGGTAATGGCGCCCGCCAGCGTGTAACTAAGGATCCTGCCAGTGTTATAGCTTAACACAAACGGTGTGGGAGATTTTCCTTGAGGGATTGCCGCAGTGAGGGCGCCTGCAAAACCACCGCACATGCCAAAACAATGCACTGAACCCGCGATTCCTACCAAAAAGGCAGAAAATAACGAAAAGTCAGTCATGCTTGTTTGGGTTTGAAGTGTTATCTGACGCAGCCTCTGTCTTTTCAGGCTTCACTGGTTGTTTGCTTTCTGCTAAATCGTCATCAAACAAAATGCTGTAGCCTTGTCTTTCCAGATCCTGAAATTGGTTGGAACGCACGGCCCAAAAGAAAATTCCGATAGCCAACGCTACCAATAGAATAGCTAACGGGATCAGAACGTAAATAATGCTCACAATAAACTCTTATTTTAACAATCGGGTAGAATTGGTAACTACAATAATACTACTAAGTGACATACCAATCACCGCCATCCAGGGTAATAACAGGCCCGAAACGGCAAATGGTAGGATCAGCAGGTTATAACCAACTGCCCACAAAATATTCTGACGTATTTTCTGGCGTGTTTGGTTTGCTAACTTCAGTAATGGTGGAACCATGCTGAGTGAGTCGCTAAGTAACACAACATCTGCGGCATTCCGGGCTACGTCGGTGGCGTTACCCACCGCAAGGGAAACATCTGCACTGGCCAGTACAGGTGCATCATTAATGCCGTCGCCTAACATCAGTACTTTATGTCCTTTTGCCTGGAGCGCCTGAACATGGCGGTATTTTTGTTCGGGGGTAAGGCCCCCATACGCCTGATGAATAGGTAACTTATGTGCAATAGCATCTACGTTGTGTTGATTGTCGCCGCTTAACAGTACTAATTGCATGGCACTGAGCGATTCGAGCGTTTCGGCTGTGCCTGGTTTTAAACTATCACTCACCAAAAATGCCGCAATACAGTTACCGTTTGACGTTAAGAATACGTTGGCGTTTTCTGCAATGGTAACGGGTGACACACCAGTAAAACTGGCCGATCCCATCATCCATTTACGACCTAACACAGTACCGCTTATGCCTCCACCGGCTGTTACATCAAAGTCGCTTACCGGAAGGAGCATTTCAGATTGAAAAGCGTTACTGATTGGATGCTCGGAACGGGCTTCGAGACTTGCTGCTACCTGCATTACATCGGCTTCTGAAATACCCTCGGTGACCCAACACTGCTGTAAACTGAATTCGCCCGCGGTTAAAGTGCCGGTTTTATCCAGCGCAATAGTATCTATAGTGGTGAGTTGTTCAAGGGCATCTGCACGCTTAAGTAATACACCTTGCTTGTTTAACCTTGCCATTGCACAGGTAAGGGCAGAAGGGGTTGCCAACCCCAACGCACAAGGGCAGGTTGCTACCAGTACGGCTATTGCTATCCAAAAAGCGTCGTCGTTACCCTGCCAATACCAGTAAGCAAAGGCGGCGCCCGACACTACCAGTACGGCAATAACAAAATACCGCGAGAAGGTATCAGCCATTTGTGCCACTTTGGGTTTATTGGCCATTGCGCTGGATTGTAAGCGGATAATCTGATTCACCAACGCGTGTTTGAGTGGCTGTTTTACTTCCACGGTAAGGGTGCTTTGTTGATTCACCGTCCCGCCGAATACCGTGGATTGGGGCTGCTTGGTAACAGGCTCAAATTCGCCGGTAAGCATAGATTCATCGATGGCGCTTACGCCATCTGTTATTACACCATCTACCGGAATGGTTTCACCCGGCTTTACAATTACGATATCGCCTGTTTGCAGGTGTTTTGCCAAACAATCGGTAATTTGTCCGTCGGCAGCCAGGCGGTGGGCGGTTACCGGGATATACTGCATCATGTTGGCCGATATCTGGGTTGCCTGGTGGCGTGACCGATGTTCAAGATAGCGACTGAGCAATAACAAGAAAATGAACATGCAGATGGATTCGAAATAGACTTCTCCGGTTTGTAGTATTGTGGCCTTCAAACCTGCGATATAAGTACCGAATATTGCGAGGGTTACAGGGACATCCATATTCACCGTGCGAGCGCTGATCGCTTTTATTGCACCCAAATAGAACGTACTGCCGGAATACAACACCACTGGCGTAGTCAGAACCAAGGCTACCCAATAAAAATACTGTCGGGTTTCGGCTTCTATACTGCCAAACAGATCAAAATACAGGCCGGTCATTAACATCATAACCTGCATGGTCATGAGCCCGGCAAGTCCCACTTTTTTCAGAAACTGTTTTTGTTCGCTTACATAGGAAGCTTCGTGTTGATCTGGCTGAAAGGGCAGCGCCTTATAACCGATGCGTTTAAGGGCTTTCAGGATCCCACTCAACGCTATACTGTTGGGTTCCCAGGTCACCATGGCGCGACGTTCTGCAACATTGACTGCCACCTGGCTGATACCACTTACTTTGGCCAGTTGTTTTTCAATTAACCAACCGCAGGCTGCGCAGGTTATGCCTTCTACGGTAAGCTGAATCTGGTTGTGTTTACCTTCCTGATAAACAAAGTCTTCCTGTAACGCAGGGTCATCGTAAACAGAGAGCTTGTCGAGGGTTTCCAGTATTTCTGACTCACCCTGAGCCGCAGGTTCAGTGCGAAACTGATAGTAGTTTTCAAGGCCGTTACTCACAATGGCTTCCGCAACGGATTGGCAACCAAGGCAACACATATCCCTTGATTTGCCTAACACTATGGCGTGATAAGGGCTGGGGCTTTCTGCGGGGAGCCCGCAGTGGTAACAGGGCGTCTTACTGGTCATTTAGGGTACAAATCGAATTTTATCTGCGCGTGGTAGCCCAATTTCCTGTTGAACTTTCCAACTGTCGTCCATAGGACTTAATGTTACCCGCCATTTTCCTTGTAAATCCTGTTCTACAAAGCCGCGATAAATACCATTGGCGTCGCGGGTTAATAACAATGACACATCCCGCTCGGCGAGCGTAACGTGATAAAAACTGAGTTTTAAAGCATTACCTTCTTGTGGGATCCCACTGTGGAATTCTAGTGCTATCTGACCATTGTTAATCGACAAATCGGTCATAATGCGAAGTCTGCGTGCATTTTCAACCTTCTGGTGGTTGACGTTGTAGGCTTTGCCCTCTTTGTAATAGTCATCGATTACCAGTGAGTCCTGAGTATTGGTGGCAAATTTCACAATGAAATACCCCATGATGAACGACGAAGTAGGGATGGCAATCAAGAACCAGGGCCAAAATTGTTTGTACCAGGGTTTTACGTCTGATTTTTCCATGAATCAAAATACCTAAGAGCGTGCTATTACAAATGTTGAGTAGTGTCGCATAAAAAAAGCCTCGTAAAAACGAGGCTTTATCATTTTATGCCTGATTAGTGAGACAAGCTGTATACGTAGCTGGCAACTACGTGGATTTTGTTGTCACCCAGGGTTTTCTTGAACGAAGGCATTACACCGTTGCGACCATGAGTCAGGGTTTCGGTGATTGCGCGCTCAGAGCCACCGTACAACCAGATATTGTCGGTAAGGTTAGGTGCGCCAAGCATTTGATTACCTTTACCGTCCATACCATGACAGGCTGCACAAACCATGAAACGCTGTTGTCCTGCCGACGCCAGAGCTTCGTGATTCTCGCTCATTTCACGACCACTCAGGCTCAGTACATAAGCAACTGTCTCCTGAATACCTTGTTCGCCCATGGCATCAATCCACGCTGGCATTGCTGCCTGACGACCATTGGTCAGCGTTTCTTTGATCTTATCGCCAGTGCCGCCATACAACCAGTCATCATCAGTCAGGTTAGGGAAGCCAGCGTTACCGCGAGCGTCTGAACCGTGACACTGTGAACAGTTCTGCATGAACAAACGTTGACCAACTTTTACTGCTTCTTCGTTTTTCGCCAGTTCTTCAACCGGGATTTGTGAATACGCTTCAAAGATTGGGTCGAACTTTTCTGCCGCATAGTCCAGTTCGCGATCGTATTGAACGATTAAACCTTCTTGTTTGGCGTCAGCACGAGCCTGCACTGATTCTTCGATTGACTGGATGTTCTGGTTAGAACTTCTCCAGCCCAGGAAGCCTTCAAATGCGCCCAGACCAGGATACAGAGCAAGGTAAAAAAAGCTCCATACAATGGTGATGTAAAACAAAATGGTCCACCAGCGAGGGAGTGGGTTATTGATTTCCACAATCCCGTCGAATTCGTGATCCATCGATTCGCCTTCTGGATGACCTGTGTAGTTGGTTAGGTTCCAACGTAACAGCAGGTAAGTACCAATAATGGAGCCCAGTGTTATCACAGAGATCCAGATTGTCCAAAACATGCTCATGAGTGTTAACTCCCGCTATTCTTCTTTGATTCTTCTTGGTCTTCGTCAGCAAATACCAGGTTAGCGGCTTCGTCGAACTTCTTCTTATTACGACTACTGAATGCCCACCAGACAATGCCCATAAATATGACAAAGACGATGACAGTAAATATGCTGCCTACAGTACCCTGATCCATACTATTTCAAATATGTGCCAAGAGACTGAAGATAAGCAATAATGGCTTCCATTTCTGATTTGCCTTTTACTGCCGCCTGCGCACCATTGATGTCTTCATCCGTGTATGGCACGCCTAAAGCACGAAGTACTTCCATCTTCTTAGCGGTGTCTTTACCTGTTAATTTGTTTTCCATTAACCAAGGGAAACCAGGCATGTTTGACTCAGGCACCACGTCACGTGGGTTCATCAGGTGCACACGGTGCCATTCATCACTGTAACGGCCACCAACGCGCGCCAAATCTGGCCCGGTACGCTTAGAACCCCAAAGGAACGGGTGTTCCCAAACTGATTCACCTGCCACGCTGTAGTGACCATAACGCTCGGTCTCTGCGCGGAAAGGACGAATCATCTGGCTGTGACAACCCACGCATCCTTCACGGATATACAGGTCACGACCTTCCAGTTGCAGAGCAGTATAGGGCTTCAGGCCTTCAACGGGCTCCATGGTTTGCTGTTGGAACATCAGCGGTGTAATTTGCACCAGTGCACCAAAGCTAATTGCAACCAGGATAAGAATGGTCAGAAGACCAACGTTCTTTTCTACTAATTCATGTGGATTACGCATCTGTATCGACTCCTTATGCTGCCTGGCCGGCTGGTTCAGCTACCAGACTACCTTTGGGTGCACGAACAGTTTTGTAGGTGTTGTAGGCCATGATTAACATACCGGCAACGACGAACAGACCGCCCACAAAGCGAACAACATAGAATGGCTTAGACGCTTCCAGTGACTCTACGAAACTGTAGGTTAAAGTACCGTCAGCATTTACTGCGCGCCACATCAGACCTTGCAGTACACCAGACATCCACATGGCTACGATGTAAAGAACCACACCGATAGTTGCGAACCAGAAGTGCACGTTAACCAGTTTGGTGCTGTACATAGATTGCTGACCGAACAGGTGAGGGATCAAGTGGTAAACTGAACCGATTGATACCATTGCAACCCAACCCAACGCACCAGAGTGAACGTGACCAACAGTCCAGTCTGTGTAGTGAGACAGTGCGTTTACCGTTTTGATTGCCATCATTGGGCCTTCGAAGGTAGACATACCGTAGAAAGACAGAGAAACAATCAGGAAACGCAATACAGGGTCAGTACGCAGTTTGTGCCATGCGCCAGACAGCGTCATGATACCGTTGATCATACCACCCCAGGATGGAACGAACAGGATCACAGACATCACCATACCCAGAGACTGAGTCCAGTCAGGCAGGGCTGTGTAGTGTAAGTGGTGAGGACCAGCCCAGATATACAGTGAAATCAGTGCCCAGAAGTGAACAACTGACAAACGGTATGAGTAAACAGGGCGTCCCGCTTGCTTAGGTACGAAGTAGTACATCATACCCAGGAAGCCTGCAGTCAGGAAGAAACCTACCGCGTTGTGGCCGTACCACCACTGCATCATGGCATCTACTGCACCTGCATAAATCGAATAAGACTTAAAGAATGAAACAGGCAAAGCCATACTATTACCAATATGCAACACCGCAACCGTTAACATAAAGGCACCCAGGAACCAGTTGGCAACATAGATATGCGACACACGACGAATTACCAGCGTTCCGAAGAAGTTGATAATGTATGCGACCCAAACTAATGCAATCAAAATGTCGATTGGCCATTCTAATTCTGCGTATTCCTTACTGGTGGTAATACCGAAGGGCAGTGTAGCTACCGCAGCCACGATTACCGCTTGCCATCCCCAGAAGGTAAATGCAGCAAGTTTGTCACTGAACAAACGTACCTGACAGGTGCGCTGAACAATGTAGTAAGAGGTTGCGAACAATGCACAGCCACCGAAAGCAAAAATTACGGCGTTGGTGTGCAGAGGACGGAGGCGGGAATAGGTTAACCATGGAATATCGAAGTTTAGCGCGGGGGCAAATAATTGCGCAGCAATAAATACCCCAAGGCTCATTCCCACAATACCCCATATGATGGTCATAATGGTAAATTGCCGTACAACTTTATAGTTGTAATCCGGCTTTGCTTGGCTTATTTCACTCATTGTAATGAATCTTCCACTTCTTTATAAAAAGGGTTTCCAACTGCAAAAATTTGAATTTTCAGGTACGGTTGCGGCCGTAACACTGAGCCTGGAGTGTATGACTTATTATCGTCCAGACCAGTTGGTACCGCGGATAATAAAGTTTTTAATAATAAAAAGATACCATAAACTAGGGCGGGTTGATCTCTGTCAATAAAGAAGAACCACGCTTAACAATAACGTTAAAATAATGAACAAAAAATTAACATTAAATAGACATGTAAAACTTATTCAAGCCATTGTTTTGCTTCTAATCGTAGGACTTTTAACCAGTATATCCACGGGTATTATTCCCATTAATAATAGCTACAATAACGACAGTGAAAATACGCAGTGCATTTTAACCGAAAATCATTGTGAATTTATGCTGACAGCAGGGCGTGTACGAGTGGATATTTCGGGACTGTTAACTACGGAAGAACAACTGGATATCAGCGTCACCTTGCCCGTTGGACTTACCATTAAACAAGCCCGAATAGAGGGCGTGAATATGTTTATGGGGATTGTGCCTGTTCAACTTATTCTGCAGGATAACGGTCAATGGGAAGGCTGGTTTATGTTGGGAAGTTGCACAGAGCCTCGTATGCAGTGGCAATTGCAAATTCAATTTAATGAAAATGAGTCACCCGTGTCTATTTTGTTTACCACTGAGCAATCAGGCTAAACACACATACATTGTGATCACAGAAATAAAAACGCCAGTGACTAGCACTGGCGTCCGGCAGGTTCGAAACTATCTACAGTTGCGACTGTAGATAGTTTTGCAGACCGAGTACCTTGATAAGTTTAATTTGTTGCTCTAACCAGTGAGCGTGATCAACTTCTGTGTCGTCCAGCAACTCAACCAGCATATCCCGGGTAACGTAATCCTGGGCCTGTTCACTGATGGCAATTACTTCTTTCAGTTTGTTGCCTACGTGATATTCAACACGTAAATCACTTTCCAGCATTTCAGGCACATCTTTTCCTACCTGGAATCCGCTGCGCTGTGTCATGTCTGGGGCGAAGCCTAGCATTAACATGCGATCAATAAGCTTGGTTGCATGACCTTTTTCGTCATCAAACTCGTGATTAATGCGCTCGTACAGTTTGGTAAATCCCCAGTCGAGGTACATTTGCGCATGAATAAAATACTGGTCCATCGCTGCAAGCTCGTAAGCGAGCAGTTCGTTGAGACCTTCCAGGACTTTTTGATTACCTTGCATTAGTCGTCTCCCATTACTTGTGCTTGCAGATAGTTTTCAACGCCTAGTTTATCAATCTGATAAGACTGAGTTTCCAGCCAATCCAGGTGTTCTTCTTCGTATTCCAGAATGGACTCAAGCAGTTCTCTGCTTACGTAATCCTGCTTTTCTTCGCACAGCGCAATGGCTTTGCGAAGCAGAGGAAGTTGTTCCTCCTGGAATTTTTGGTCGCACGACAGCATTTCTACTGTGTGTTCACCAATGTACAATTTGCCAAGAGCCTGAAGATTAGGTAAACCCTCTAAAAACAAGATGCGTTCAATGAGATCATCAGCTTGCTTCATGTCTTTAATCGACTTTTTGTAGCACACATCATTCAGTGCTTTTAAGCCCCAGTTTTTGTAAATGCGTGCATGCAAAAAATACTGATTAATAGAGGTTAATTCGGCTGTCAGCACCTCATTCAGCTTTGCCAGCACCTGCGGGTTACCTTTCATAACACGGCCCTTTTATTGTTCGGCTAAAAATATGCTGCAAAGTGTAGCTCAAACAGACATAAATAGCAAAATTTTGTTTATTTTCAATAACATACTACTAATAACAATTCGCATTATTAACTTGTTTCGCTTCCCGCTTTAGCAAGGTACATGGCGGCGTTTTTTCGTTTGCTTGTCTCAACCACTTTGAATTGTGTACGTTTTTACGTTACACAGAACAGGCTAAAATGATAATAACCAAAGATATCCGAGGATCTTATGCAGCTACTTAAATCGTTTGCGCTGCTGTTACTGCTTAGCAGCACGGCGGTAATGGCAACAGAGC
>NZ_JBLBUE010000013.1:0-58646 GCF_047290655.1 Alteromonas sp. AMM-1
CGTGTTGTCGAGTTTAGGCATGGTGCCAAAACGACGTAAACGCGCTCAAAAAATTGAACCCTTTGTCGCCAACCGCAGTTTGTGGCTGCGTGCACCGGAAAGCGGCATAGTGCGCAACCTGAAACAGCTGGGTGACAGGGTAAAAAAAGGCGATTTACTGGCAAATGTGTGCAGTCCAAGTGGTGCCTATATTCATCCGGTCACTGCGCCGCGTTCTGGGATAATCATTGGGCAACAGAATATTCCGCTGGTGCAGGAAGGGGATGCGATGTTCCATATTGCGATGTTCGAAGAGCCAGGTGATGTGGTCGAAAATATGGACTTACTGGTGGAAAACCTGATGCCCAGTGAAGACGCAGTACCAGTGGATCCACAAACTGTTTTATCTGCCGGATAGATGGGCGGGGAGAGAGCAATGAAACGTGCCAAAATGACGGCTATTATTACGCTATTAGTGTTATGTGCCGTGTTTATTTTACAAAACACCAGTACAGTGGAAATTACCTTTATCTTCTGGACAGTGAGTATGCCCAGGGCAGTTTGGATTGTGGTAGTGCTTCTGGTGGGTATCGTTATAGGTGCACTATTGAATCATAACAAGCGGTATATTTTTCGGTAGCGCTGTCATTATCCTGAGAGGGCAAACTTCTATGCGAATTGGTATAAATTTGTTCTGTCCAAAATGTCACGGGAAATTCGACCATGTGCAAACGCCAATGGGTGTCATTGAACGGTGCAGAAGCTGTGGCGGATTATGGTTTGATGTACTGGAACACGCCGATCACAAAGTGATCGCCAAGGCCATCGATACCGGCGATAAAGAATTGGGCGCCTTGTATAACGACACCCGGGATATACATTGCCCGGTTTGCGTGAACACCCGCATGTTAAAAATGACAGACAGTGCGCAAACTCATATTCAGTTTGAAAGTTGCCCGGGCTGTCATGGTCGATTTTATGACGCCGGCGAGTTTGCCGATTTTGCACAGTTAACTATCAGCGATGTCCTGAAGCGCGTGGGTATACTGAAAAAATAGTATTGTGCTGGCATTTACTTGTGCAGCATAGCGCGCATGTGTCGGGCAATCACTGCTTCCTCATCGGTGGGAATAACCCTTACTTTCACAACACTGTTAGCACTGTGAATAACGGGTGAATCGTTAAGATTTGCCGTTTCGTTGATTTCTACACCTAACCAGCCAAGTTGCCCACATACCCGTTGGCGAATAGCCGCAGCGTGTTCGCCAACGCCTGCGGTAAACACCAGAGTGTCCAGCCCTTGTAATTCAGCAACCAAGGAGCCTATGGCTTTAATGATATAGTGGCAATATAAGGCAATAGCCTGTTCTACGGCTGGCTGATCGGTGTAGTCCAGCAGTACTCGCAAGTCACCGCTCATGTCAGACACACCTTTTAACCCGGAATCTTTGTATAACATTGCCGTGAGCGTGCTGGCATCTATGCCTAATTGGGTTTGGCAATGCAGCACAAGGCCAGGGTCCAGGGAACCACAGCGGGTAGCCATCATAAGCCCTTCAAGTGCTGTAAACCCCATCGTGGAGCTGATACTTTTACCTTTGTACATGGCACACGCGCTGGCGCCGCTGCCCAAATGCAAAACAATGCATTTCCCACCACTTCCTGGGGTAAGGACGGCCAGCTGCTGACTGATGTATTCGTACGACAGTCCGTGAAAGCCATATCGACGCAAGCCTTTATTGCGCAGCGTCGCTGGCAGTGCATACAGGGTGTGCAGTGTTGGTTGCGACTGATGAAATGCCGTATCAAAACAGGCTACTTGCGGCAATTCCGGGTGCGCTTCCCGTAATACGTCGATAGCATGCAGGTTATGAGGCTGATGCAAGGGAGCCAGTCCACAAAGATCATGCAAAATAGCAAGATTGTTGTGATCAATGACCACCGGTGCTGCATATTTTTCACCACCGTGTACAACACGATGGCCAACGGCTGCCACGTTACCGGCATGATGTAATATGGATTCCAGCGATTGCGAAAAGGTCGCTGGTGAAATATCCATATTGCCACGTTCTGCAACACTTAAGTCGTCAATGTTGAACACGGCATATTTGAGCGTTGAGGAACCACTGTTAATAACCAGATAGTGCCCGGCAGAATCTGCATTCATTGCCCTTGTCCTTCACGTTTGCGCTGAAAGACCAGCGCCATGGCGCAGGACGCCTTGCGCGTCATGGGGCCCCCCGCACGACTGGTGAGAATAATCGGTGCCCGGGCGCCAAGCACAATACCAGCCCCCTCAATGCCAGACAGATAGCGCATTTGTTTGAATAACATGTTGCCGGATTCCAGATCGGGTGCAACCAGAATATCGGCATCCCCTGCTACCTGAGACATAATGCCCTTCGATTTTGCGGCTTCGCTGGAGATGGCGTTGTCCATGGCTAATGGCCCATCCAGCAATCCTCCGGTGATCTGCCCGCGTTCGGCCATTTTGCACAAAGCGGTAGCATCCAGTGTGGACGGAATTTTCTCTTCAACGGTTTCCACCGCAGACAGGATCGCCACTTTGGGCGTGCTGTTAGTGAGCGTGCTCACCAATTCGATGGCATTTTGAATAATGTCTTTCTTGGCAGCCAGATTCGGCCGGATATTAATGGCTGCATCGGTTAAAAACAGTGATTTATGGTAGCTGGGAGCATCGAGTGCAAAAATATGGCTCATCACCCGGCCAGTGCGAAGCCCATATTCTTTATTGAGCACTTCATGCATCAGTTCGTCGGTGTGTAAATGGCCTTTCATCAGGGCTTCTGCTTCACCCGCAGATACCATTTTTACTGCCGTCTCTGCAGCAGCGTGGCTGTGCGGTGTGTCTACCAGCCTAAACCCGGTAATATCCAGATCGTTTTCCGCAGCAACCTGTTCGATTCGAGCCTTCGGACCCACCAGAATGGGCTCAATCAGGTTGTCTGTGGCCGCTTCTATCGCCCCAGCCAGAGAGTTCACATCAACCGGGTGCACCACACAGGTTTTGAGCGGACGCATGCCTTTCGCCATGGTCATAAACTGCTGATAGCGAGCGCTGGATTCTTCTTTCAGTTCTATTGCGGGCAGAGAAGCGCGCGGGCGGGCAATACTCTCAATCGGTGCTTTAACCAAGGCTTGCCCTGTGATCACCGTTTCGTTTAACTGATTTACACAGGTGCAGTTTAGCAGCACTCTGTGATGCTCCTGCTTTTCGGCTACGGTCACTGTAACGGTCAGATTGTCGCCCAGTGAAACCGGCTTCAAAAAGGTAAAGTCCTGTTTTAGATAAATAGTACCCGGCCCGGGGAGTTGGGTGCCTAACACAGTCGAAATCAGCGAGCCGCCCCACATGCCGTGAGCAATAATGTGATGAAACTGCGAACTGTTGGCGTACTCTTCGTCCACATGTGCCGGGTTCACATCGCCCGACATGATGGCAAATAGCTGAATATCCTTGCGCGACAGTGTGCGGGTAAGTGACGCTGAATCGCCAATGTGAATAGCATCAAATGGCTTGTTACGGATCATATCCATGTAAGGTCTCCGTGAGAAAAAGGTCAAAAACAGCAAATTGCGGTATCAGATTAACTTATTTCGAAAATTCGATATTGATACCCATCAAGATCAAGCTTTTTAATGATTGCTGGTGATAAATTAATCGTATCAGTCTGCAAATTTTCCCGTGCCTTCAGTAAGGAATTACCATGATCAATCGTGAAAGCAATGTCATTGAATACACCTATGCCGACCGGCATGCCACTCCGGATGATGTGAGCGAACCGCTAAAACCCGATTACGCCATCAATCAGCTGTTGAGCCAGTTCACCGGAGGCATTGACCCGGTTGCCTATGGTCTGGCGTTCGCAGATTGGCTTATTCATCTATTGCTGTCGTTGGGCAAACAGCAGGCGCTACTGGATTTGTCTGTTACGCATGCATGCGGGCAAAACCCCGAATGTGAAGATGCTGCGGACGACAACCGTTTAGCGGGTGCAGAATGGATGCCCTGGCCTTATGCCTTGTATCGTCAAAACTACCTTGCTATGCGTCAATGGTGGCAGCTTGCTACCCGCGATGTGCAAGGCGTGGAAAAGCATCACACCGATATGGTTAACTTTGCCGTGCGTCAGTGGCTCGAAGCGTTGTCGCCGGCAAATTATCTATTCACCAACCCCAAGGTAGCGAAGGCTACGCTGGAAACATCAGGTAATAATCTGGTGAAGGGGATGGATAACCTGTTACACGATATTTCCCGACAATATTTGGGCGAAGCACAAAAAAATGACAGCCTGTATCAGGTGGGTAAAAACCTGGCCGTTACCCCTGGTAAGGTGGTGTTTAAAAATGCCTTATTAGAGCTCATTCAGTATTCACCCTCTACGGCAACGGTAAAAGCAGAGCCTGTGCTAATTACCCCTGCCTGGATCATGAAGTACTACATACTCGATCTTTCCGAGCACAATTCGCTGGTAAAATTCCTCGTTGATCAGGGGCATACCGTGTTCATGATTTCGTGGAAGAATCCCCGGCAGGACGACCACAATGTGGGGCTGGTGGATTACCTGAAACGGGGGCTGGGTGAAGCCATCGCTGAAGTGCAAAAACGCACACCAGAGCAGCGTATCCACGGTGTAGGGTACTGCTTGGGCGGCACGCTGCTGAGTATGGCAGCAGCCTGGTTGGAGCGTGAGAACCGCAGTCCGTTTTGCTCGTTGACACTGCTGGCTGCGCAAACCGATTTCAGCGACGCGGGCGACTTGCGGTTGTTCATCGATGAGAGCCAGTTAGCGATGTTGGAAGCGGTGATGGCCAAAAACGGCTATTTACCTAAAGAAAGTATGGCCGGCACCTTTGTTATGCTGCGGGCAAACTATCTGTTGTGGGCGCGCTGGGTACAGGAGTATCTGATGGGTGAACGTCAGCATGCCAATGATTTGCTTGCCTGGAATCAGGATGCCACTCGCATGCCCGCGCGTATGCACTCAGAATATTTGCGCCAGTGTTATCTGAATAACGCACTGGCTGGTGGCCAACTCATGGTAGATGGAAAACCCATAGCGTTATCGGATATTCAGGTGCCATTGTTTGTGGTGGGTACGGCCAAAGATCACGTTGCACCCTGGCAATCGGTGTATAAGGTGAACCTGTTGATCGATAAAGACATTACCTTTTTACTTACCAATGGTGGTCACAACGCGGGCATTATCAGTGAGCCTGGCCATGCTCACCGGGTGTATCAGGTGGCGACCAGAAAAGAAGACGGGCAGTATTTACCGCCCCAGGCCTGGCTGGATGAAGTACCGATGCACGAAGGTTCATGGTGGCCGGTGTGGCAACAGTGGCTGGTCGATAATTCGGGAGCAGATGTACCGTCCCGACAGGTTGAAGCACAGCCCGGACTGGCTGACGCTCCGGGACTTTATGTGCTGGAACCCTGAGGCGAGACAGAGGCGAGAGCTTATTCGGTAGGCAATTTAGTGCGTACCAGTCGCAGATAAACGGTGCGGTCTTTTTCCTTAATGGAATGACTGGCGTTAAAAAACGCGACTGTCCAGGCGCGCAGCGGATCCAGTACCGACGGCGTTGAGGTCCAAAAGCTGTCTGGAGGCGTGGCAGGGAAAAACGTGCTGTTAATGGCCGGGCGAACACAATCCCGCTCAGCCAGGCTGGCCAGTTCCTTTAAGTTGGGTACCCGCCAGCCCTGTAATAAATCTGCGTCGTATTCATAAGCGTAAGTCAGTGCTTCCTGCCAGGTCATTTGCGATGCCTCACCGGTACAGGTAGTACCATCGAAGGTTTGCCCTACCGCACAGCGCTGCCAGATCAAGCCGGTGGGCGTGTGCAGGGTTGTGCTGGTGGTTATATTGGCGAAATCTTCGTCCGGTGTAGTGTCATCGGCATTGGCAAGACAGGTTTGTGCAAATCCGGAATGTGAAACCGTTAGTAAACACAACATTGAAAAGAGAATGCGTTTTCTCATGATTATCGCCCCGCTCTTACCAGCCTGATACTGGCCGCAGATGATTTGTTCAGGAAGTTATCAACGCCGGAGATAAAGTCGATTGCCCAGGCATTTTGTGCTGCATCGTTGCTTACGCCATCGGCACTGGGAAGACTGGTCCAATACCACAATGCGCTGGCGGTGCCATTACCGGTATAAGGGAAATACTGGGTATCAATACGCGGTGAACTGCCTTTGCCAAAATGCACCAGCGATAACAATTCACCATGGGTCGGTAAACGCCAGTCGTAAAAACCGCATAAGCCAGCACTGTTGATTGCGGTAATATATTCTTCGGTATTGCAATTGGTAATGGAACACTGGGTGCTGGTGCCATTGAGTGCGCCTTCAGCACCGCCGTTGTTGTCGGTGCTGTACCAGCTGTAAAGGTGATCCTGATCGCGCAGACCGCCATCAGTGGTTTTAATCTCCCAAACCAGCCCGGTAACGTTGTCGCGTACACAACTGAATTGCGTTACGTCATCATCCTGCTCATCGCCGTTGGCGTTGAGTTTGGTGAAATCGAACCCGGCCTGTCCGCGGCCAGCTTTATTCAATATACCTGCGCTTGCCAGTGCGTCTGCACCTTTGTGTGCATCCTGGCCGGGCCATGCGTTTTGATGACTGGTGCCATTGGCCGTGTTATTGGCCTGCAGTGACATACCGGTATCATTCAGTACACGAACCGGAAACGGGCGCACTGTTACCCTTTTGGTTTCCGTTACAACATTCCCATAACTGTCTTCAACGGTAAGATAGAACTCTAACGACGTTGTGCTGGTCACCAGTGGTGCAATGGCATAGGTATCCGTTTGCGTGGCCTGAACAATGGTTGGCTCACTATCACCGCTGTAAGTCCACAATGCACTCAGTGGGTATGCTGCCTGTAACGAACTGCTGGCGGTACCGTCGAGCAGAATTATTTCGCCGCCAAAGACGGCCTGATCCATTCCGGCGGATACCTGTGGCTGGGTTTCAAAGGCAGACAACACCGTAATCGAATACGTTGTGCTGTTAGTGGCGCCTTCCTGATCGGTTACCGTGAGTGAAAATGTCAGTGTTTGACGGTTATCAGCAATTGGCGTAGCAATGACCAGTGTGGATTGGTCAGCTTCCAGTCCGGTAAGCACATCGCTGCCTGCTGTTTGTTCCCAAAGCCATTTGGCAATAGCGTTGCTGTCGGTGTTATCACTGTCAAAACTGCTCCTGCCATCCAGTGTAACCGATACGCCAGCCGGGTAAGTACCGGGGTCGGCATCCGGCCAATCGGCAACGGTAATCACCGCAGTTGGTGCGCTGTTCTGAGGTGTCACCGTAAGTACAAAGCTGTCTGTTGCGGTTTGGCTGCTGGCATCGGTAGCGGTAACTGAAATCGTGAATTGGGTTTCGCTGGTAACCGCTGGAGCAGTTAAGGTTGCCGCCGAACTGGTGGTGGCTTCCTGGGTGATTGTTACCGATGACGGTGCAGTCCAGCGATAGGTTACGTCTCCTGAAGGGTAAGACACCTGTGCCGACAGCGAAATCGAGGATTGCTCTGCTATCGTGCGGTCGCGCCCGGCATTAACGGCGAAGGTTTCGCTGGCGGTCTCTTTGCTCAATCCGCCACAAGCTGTCAGCAGCGAAGCCGTCATTATCAGGGCGAATAGTTTTAATTGCGTCAAACGGATATACGTCATGTCACCTGAGTTTTGTTGTGAGTCTTTGGAGCCGGACTGCTTAAACCATAGTTGGTTATCGGCAACCCTGCTTAATTCATTGAGGGTTTTGCTGAATTTTCCTTATTACTTTGGCAGGGTGGCCGTAGGCGAGGGCATTGGCCGGAAGAGATTGGGTAACCACGCTACCTGCGCCAATTACGCAGTTATCGCCAATGGTTACACCGGCCGAAATATAAACATTGGCGCCTACCCATACCCGGTGCCCCAGGGTAACTGGTAAGGCAGTTTCCTGTGGCTGGGATGGTCCCGGTGTAAAGCGTCCCACCACGGTACTTATCACCGTATTTGGCCCAATCAGCACCTGATTGCCAATGTGTACCGGGCAGGCGTCAATAATACAAACGTGATGATTTAAAAACGTACCCTTGCCCAGATGGGTATTTATTCCGTACTCCACCCTGAGAGAGGATGCTACCTGCACGCCTTTAGCTTTTGCGAACAAGTCCGATAACAGCAAGGCGCGTTGAGCAGATTCTGCCAGGGGCAGTGCGTTGAATTTGTTGCACAGCAATAATGCATGCTGGCGAGCATCACTCAGCGAGTTGTCGGTTGTCAAATAGGGCTCTCCGGCAACTACCGGCGACATTGTGTGTGGGGGGCTAGTGGCATTCAATACTTTATGGCCTATGATTAGGAAAGCAAATATTCAGAGCCTTAAAGCCCACAATGCTATCAAGAGACTGATATAACTCAACTAAAAGGTAATACCATGGGCTGGTACTTTAATGCAAACTCTGGTGTAATCGGCATAACTCTTTTAAGGACATAACTGAATTTCATGCGCATAGGTTGGCGTACATACTTAAAGCAAGCATTCAGAAAAAAATCGGCCTACTACGCGGTGGGTGTTGCGATTTCCCTGGACACAGTCACGTTTTGTGCTTTGCGTAAGCAAGGCGCGGCGTTGCACGTTGCGCATGAAGAAACCGTTAGTTTTGGCCAATGGGGCAAAGCCCTATCCCGCTGGACAGAAAAGCACAATCTGGCTGGCACGCCTGCCTATGTGGCATTTTCGATTCACTGGTACCAGATGTTGCAAATTGATCGCCCTGCTGTAGAAGCGGATGAAATTGTTGCGGCGATGACCTGGTCGGTAAAAGAACTTACCGGCAGCGATCAGGAAATGGTGATTGATTACATCGACTTACCGGTACCACTGGCTGGCGCTGCGAAGGTTAATGTGATTGCGATACCTAAAAAAGACGTGGCGACTACCTGCGAATACATTTTTGAGTCGGGTTTGACACTGCGACACATTACCGTGGAAGAAGTGGCTACCTGCGACTTAATTGAAGCGTCCTCAGACGCCATTCTTACTTTAGTCCAGGAAGCGGGCGAGGAAATCTGTCTTAATATCGTGAAAAATGGCCACTTGTACCTGAGCCGACGTTTAAAAGGGTTTGAAAACCTCGGCAGCTTTACCAACGAAGAGCTGCAAATGGGCATTGGGGAATCGCTGAGTGTACAGGTTCAGCGTTCAATGGATTTCTACGAAAGTCAGCTTCGCCAGGCTCCTGTTCGTCAGATTAAATTGCGACTGGACACCCAGCATACAGATGCACTTGCGTTGCAAATCAATCAGGTTGTGAATGCCGACGTTAGTCAGTTAATACCAGCCGGTATTGTGTGTGATACCCCGCTGCCATTACACCGTTTGAATTACACCAGCCTTGGTGCTGCCCTGGGGGCCACCAAAGCAATGATGGTAGTACCTGCGGAGGCTGCCGCGTGAAGCAGCGTATCAACCTGTATACAGCAGAATTTACACCGCGCCTGGATGTGTGGTCGTTAAGTACGGTAACGGCGGTGTGGGGTCTTGCCTTTGTGATTCTGGCCATAGTGTGGGCTGGCGTGACCTGGTATGGTGCAACTTTACAGGAAGAGTTGATGGCCAAACAACGCCAACAACAGCAACTTCTGCTTACCGTGAGTACGTTGCAACAAGCCCTCGAACAACGCAAACCCGACGCTGGCCTGGAACGACAGTTAGAGCAGCGTCGGCAGGAATTGAGCAACCGTCAGTTACTGTTGAGTGAACTGAGTCTGCGCGAACAAATTAAGCGGCAGGGATTTGCAGATCTGCTGGATAATTTGGCAGCTAAAAACAGCCGGGATATTTGGCTTGAAACGATTCAGGTAAGTGAGCACATGATGTTGCTACAGGGTCAGCTTAGCAAACCGGAGGCAATGCCACAGTGGCTGCAACGCCTTGGGCAAACAACATCGTTTTCCGGACGAACCTTCGATTCGGCCCGATTGTTCCGCGACGAACAGCAACTGCGTTTTGAACTCAGTATGTCGCGTACTGCTGAGTCAGGCGCGCCAGCGCAGGGAGGCCAGCGATGAGCTTTGCGAAATACGATGCTCAGTTTGAAAGCCTGAGTCAGCGCGAAAAAGTGCTGATATTTGTTACCGGCCTGATTGTGATTATGGCGATTATGGTGTTTTTGCTGATCGATCCTGCACTGCAAAAAAACACCAAAACGGCTGATTCGCTTCCGCCATTAGTAACAGAAATTCAAACACTTCAGCAAACCTCTATAATTTATGAACAAGCGTTAGCCGAAGACCCCAACGAAAAACTGCGTGAGCAAATTGCCAGTGTGAACGACCGCATGCAAGTACTGCAAAACCAGTTTTCTGCGCAACTGTCGGATTTGATCCTGCCAAGGCAAATGCCGGTGCTGATTGAACAGGTATTTGCTCAGGCAGAAGGGCTTAAACTGGTTGAAATGGCATCAGTGACGCCGGTGAATATTTTTGCCGATAACCCGGCAATGGAGGGCGTTCCTCTGTACCAGCACGGTGTGAAGCTCACCTTCGAAGGTCGCTTTTTTGCGGTGCGGGATTTTCTGGCCAGTCTTGAACAGTTGACCAACCAAATATATTGGCGTTCAATGGCTTACCAGGTTTCCGAGTACCCTAACGCCGAAGTGACACTGGAAGTGTATACCCTGAGCACAGAGAAGGCGTTTATTGGTGTTGAATAAATTAATTGTTTTACTCATGCTGCTGAGTTCGCCGGTGGTAGCGCAAACACTGGAAGATCCAACGCGTCCGTCTCATTTTTCATCATCAACACAACAAGCTGTCAGTGGCGTAAAGCTGGTACTTGAAGTGGAAGCGATCATGCGGGTAGGCCAGCAGCGTCGTGCTGTAATTAATGGCAAGGTTGTGTCAGAAGGGCAGAGTATTCAGGGGGCAACTGTAAAGGCCATACATCCTTACAGTGTCGATATCGTTCATGAATTGAACGGTGAATGGGTTGAGAAAACCCTGTGGGTTGCCAAAAGCGGTAACGTAAAATCCAATGCAGCAGAGAATTATTAACATGGGATACGTGGGCAAGCGGTTTATCTTCGTTGTCATCGCCACATTACTTTCGGGGTGCCAATCTTCTGCGCCGCCTTCGGTGGTGGAACAATCGCTAAAAGAGCAACTTGCCAGGCAGATCGCCCACGAGCAAGCCAAACAGCAACAGAGTGCAACGGTGTCGTCTTCATTAGAAGCGGTACCCAAAAATGTGACGGATTTACTTAGTGAAGTGCCGTTAACAGGTCAGCCTGCTTCTTTGTTTGGCCCTGAAAAATACGATATCGAAGCTGATGGTGTGGCCGTGCGTGCATTTTTTGCTGGTCTGATGGCCGAAACGCCATACAGCGTTGCAATTCATCCCGAAGTGAGTGGCGACATTTCACTGAGCCTGAAAC
The DNA here is from genome assembly GCF_047290655.1 of Alteromonas sp. AMM-1. Taxonomy (NCBI): domain Bacteria; kingdom Pseudomonadati; phylum Pseudomonadota; class Gammaproteobacteria; order Alteromonadales; family Alteromonadaceae; genus Alteromonas; species Alteromonas sp. AMM-1. The sequence goes on from NZ_JBLBUE010000013.1 coordinate 11,433, forward strand.
AGGTAAGCATGGAACAGATCATGGAGTTGTTAGGTGATCTGTATGGCTATGATATCAGCCGTAAGAATAACGTATATCGGGTGCTACCAGCGGGCATGCGTACCGAAACATTCACCGTAAACTACCTGCTGATGACACGCGATGGTGCTACCCAAACCAGTATTATCTCCGGCGGTGTGTCTCAGGCCGATGGCAACAACAGCAATAGCAACTCTAATAGCAACTTCAACAATTTTTCGGGCAACTCCGCCAATAGCAATAATCTGGGCAACCAGTTTGGTAACAATGCCAACGGTACCTCTATTTCAACCCGCACAGAAACCAATTTTTGGGATGACCTGAAAACGTCACTGGAACTGATGGTAGGTAACGAAAATGGTCGGGCGGTATTTGTAACACCACAAGCTGGATTAGTCACCGTGCGCGCCATGCCCGACGAAATCCGCGACATCAAACGCTTTCTGAAGGTTTCTGAAGCCAGCTTGCAGCGTCAGGTTATTCTGGAAGCCCGTATTCTGGAAGTGGCTCTGGACGATGGCTATCAACAAGGTATCAACTGGTCAGAAGTAGTGGCGAGTGCAGGCAGTACTGATTTTACCTTCGCAAATTCAGCAGCCACCATTGGCAACGAGATTTCAGCTTCGCTTGGTGCAGTAACCAGTTTGTCCTTCTTAAATCAGGATTTCTCCGGCGTTATTTCACTGCTCTCTACCCAGGGCAATGTGCAGGTGCTCTCCAGTCCGCGTGTAACGGCTATAAATAATCAAAAAGCGGTAATCAAAGTGGGCGACGATGAGTATTTTGTTACTGATATTTCCAGTCAAAATACCATTACCTCAACCACCACGTCGGTTGTGCCGGATATTGAATTAACCCCCTTCTTCTCGGGGATCGCGCTGGACGTAACGCCGCAAATTGATGAAAACGGCTCGGTGTTATTACATGTGCATCCCTCAGTTATTGAAACCAAGGAACAGGAAAAAGTGGTTAGCCTGAACCAGGAGCAGATTGTGCTGCCACTGGCGCAAAGTACTATCAGGGAATCCGATACCATTATCAGAGCAGCGTCGGGTGAAATTGTGGTGATTGGCGGGTTAATGCAAACCAGTATTACTGACAGCGAATCCAAAACCCCTTTGTTAGGCGATATTCCGTTGCTGGGTGAGTTATTCACTAATAAAAGCCAGCGCGAAACGAAAAAAGAGCTGATTATTTTACTGAAACCTACTGTAGTGGGCAGTGGAACCTGGGCTGAGCAAATTGAAATGAGCCGTGAAAAGATGGCTGACTGGTTGTACGTAGAATAACTATGTACCTGTATCACTTTGGTATTCGGGAATTACCGTTCACACTCACGCCAAATACCAGTTATTTCTTTGGCCTGCCTACGCACAATGAGGCAATGCAGGTATTGCTGACAGCGCTGAAAACCGGTGAAGGCTTTATTAAGGTTACTGGTGAAGTAGGTACGGGAAAAACCCTGATATGCAGAAAGCTGTTAAATGAACTGCCAGAACACTTTGTTACAGCCTACATTCCGAATCCTTTGCTATCGCCTACGGAATTGCGCCGGGCTGTAGCTAACGAGTTGGGAGTTGAATTATCTGCAGACTCTGATCAGCAGGAGTTTACGCAACGAATTCAGCAGCGCTTGATTGCCATTCATCAGTCGCAGCAAAGTGCGGTGCTGATCATCGATGAAGCCCAGGCATTGCCAGTTGAGAGCATTGAAGCATTGCGTTTAATGACCAATTTGGAAACGGAATCCAGAAAATTGCTACAAGTAGTGCTATTTGGCCAGCCTGAATTGGATGAAAAACTGGCGCTGCCGGAATTACGCCAATTGCGTCAGCGTATTACGTTCAGTTATAGCCTGTCGCTGATGGATGCCGATCAGGTTTATCAGTATGTGCGCCACCGGGTGTCTGTTGCCGGATATCGGGGAGGTGATTTGTTTAACCGCCGTTGCTGTGAGCTGCTGTTTAAGGCCAGTGGCGGAACGCCGCGCATAGTGAATGTGTTGTGTCATAAAGCACTGATGCTGGCTTTCGGTGAAGGGAAAACCAGTGTAGAACCTGAGCATATTGCATTGGCGAGTGCAGACACCGAAGCGGCCAGAACAGTCAGTCATCAGTGGTGGCAAACGGCAATGATGAAGTGGGCTACGGTGGCCGTGAGTATTGTATTTATCGGTGTAGTAGTGGGCATTATTTTCATGGAGAAATCTGTTTGAGCGTAGTAAACAAAATGCTCAGAGATTTAGAGCAGCGCGAATCCGGTGACGCAACGCAGGCCAATTACCAGCCGCCAGCGAAGAAAGCCGTGTCTACTCGTTTGTTGCTGATTATTGTAGTGGGCATTATTGCCATTGGTTTAACCCTGTTTTGGCCCGAGCAAAATTCAACGCCTGTAGCGCAATCCCCGGTAGTACAGCCCATTAATCAGTCGGATAGCCAATCGGATCGCCAACCGGATAGCCAATCGGATAGCCAATCGGATAGCCAACCTGAGAGTGGACCTGATAGCCAGCCTGCTAATCAGGTGGCATCGCCGGTACAGCAATTATCCGGTAATCTTCAGTCACCCTCTGAGCCCACTCCAGCGTTACCGGCAGCGCAACAAGGTGCCATTGTGGCAAGCAGCACAATAACGGCAATAACGCCGTCTATTACCGTTGATGACGCTCCCAAAATCGCAGCTAAACCCGTGGTTCGCAGCAGTAACGACCCCAATAAAACCGGCTTGAAGGCGCAAATTGCAGATGCCATCGAGCGCAACAATGCCAACGAAGCCATTCGCCTGCTAAAAACACTTATCCTGCAACAGCCCGATAATACCGCAGCGAAAAAGCGCCTGGCCGCGTTGTACTTTAGCGAAGGTCGCAGTGAGGATGCGCAGCGCTTGCTGCAGGAAACGCTATCCAATACGCCTTCCGACAGCAGTGTCCGCCTAATGTATGCCCGGTTAATGGCACAAAAAAATGAACCGGATTTGGCCTATTACACGTTAAGAGAAGCTGACGATTTTCCACCCGCTAACATTGAACTGCTGGGTTTCAGGGCATCTATGGCCCAACAGTTAAACAAGCCGGAAGAGGCGCTGGCCGATTACCGTGTGCTGGTGAATTTAGACGCACGCAATGCCAAATGGTGGCTGGGTCAGGCCGTTGTGGCCGATAAACTGGGTGAGCGCAAACTAGCCATAGACAGTTATCGAGAGGCATTTGCCCTGCAAAGTCTCGATGTCAGCATACAGCGTTTTATACAACAACGCTTACAACTGTTAACCGGAGTAGCGCCATGAGTGTAAAAGTACGCTTAGGCGACCTGCTGGTTCAGCAGGGACTAATAGACGAATCTCAGCTAATGGCCGCTCTGGCGGAACAGCGTCAGACCGGACGTAAGTTAGGGGCCACCCTGATTGCCATGGAACTGGTGTCAGAGCAACAATTGCTCGAGTTGCTATCAACTCACTTAAACGTACCGTTGATCGACATCGACCAATACACGGTTAATCCTGCCGCCGTTAAGTTGCTGCCAGAAGTGCAGGCGCGTCGTTACCGGGCGCTGGTGCTGGAAGACAAAGGCAACACTTTACTGGTAGGTATGAGTGATCCCGCTGATATTACCGCGGTGGATAACCTCAGCGAACTGTTGCCAAAACCACTGGAAATAGCAGTGGTCAGTGAGCAGCAATTATTTAGTGCCTACGACAGTTTTTATCGGCGAACCGAGGAAATTGCCTCGTTTGCTCAGGAACTGGCCAACGAATACCGCGACGACCAGGAATTTGAACTCAATGCCGGTCTTGCCGATGAGCAGGACACCGCCGTTGCCCGCCTATTGCAATCCATCTTTGAGGATGCGGTACAAGCTAAAGCTTCTGACATTCATATCGAACCCGATGAACAGCAATTACGCATTCGTCAGCGCGTGGATGGTATTTTGCAGGAAACGGTGATCCCCGAGCGCAATATCGCTGCGGCACTGGTGTTGCGCTTAAAACTCATGGCGGGTCTGGACATCTCTGAAAAGCGATTGCCGCAGGATGGGCGTACCCAGGTAAGAGTAAAAGGCCACCGAATCGACGTGCGTTTGTCTACTATGCCAGTGCAGTCGGGTGAAGCCGTAGTAATGCGTTTGCTCGACCAGTCTGCGGGTTTGCTTACGCTCGATCAAACAGGCATGCCCAAGCCACTACTGGATCGCCTGCGCATTTTATTGCAGCGGCCACACGGCATGATTTTGGTTACCGGGCCAACGGGCTCTGGCAAAACCACTACCCTGTATGGTGCGCTCAGTGAACTGAACAAGCCGCAGCGCAAGATTATTACCGTTGAAGACCCGGTAGAATATCGTTTACCACGTATTAATCAGGTACAGGTTAACAGCCGGATTGGTCTGAACTTTTCCAATGTACTGCGTACCACCTTGCGTCAGGACCCTGACATTATCATGGTGGGTGAGATGCGCGATCAGGAAACCGTCGAAATTGGATTGCGCGGTGCACTAACCGGTCACCTGGTATTGTCTACGCTGCACACCAATGATGCTATCTCCAGCGCCATACGCTTGCTGGATATGGGCGCGCCAGGCTACCTGGTGGCCAGTTCACTACGTGGGATCATTGCCCAGCGTTTGGTTCGTCGAATTTGCGACAACTGTGAAACCACCTACACGCCCACACACGATGAATTGTTCTGGTTAAGTCATATCGATAAGCATGTCGACAAGGTTACGTTTAAGCGCGGTATGGGCTGCCAAAAATGCAATCACTCCGGCTATCGCGGGCGAATAGGGGTTTTTGAGCTTCTGGAACTGACCGATCCTATGATGGAAGCGCTTAAAAACGCTGATACCGCTGCGTTTAGTTCACATGCAACCCGAAGCCCGGGCTATAAGCCTTTGTCTCATGTGGCATTAACCTATGCAAAAATGGGCCGAACCACCGTTGAGGAAGTACTTAAATTGGTGGAGATGGTGGCTGAAGTGCCGCAGACTGAACATGGTGTTGAACAGGCCGAAACAGTGCTACACCCGCAGAACGACAGCGAAAAGCCGGGTAAATCCGCAGGCGGATTGAGTCTGGAGGATATTCCGGATGCCTAAGTTTGAATATAAAGGGCGTGAGAGTAATGGCGAAATGCGTACGGGATTAATCGACGCCCTTGATGCCAACGCAGCGGCTAAAATGCTATTGGCCCGCAGTGTTACGCCTATTTCTATTCATCCTGCTGCCGGGGCGGAAGCACATGCAACCGTTGAGACGGTTAACTTTCTCACTCCCAGGGTTTCACTTGACGAACTGGTGATATTTTCGCGTCAAATGTACTCCCTTACTCATGCCGGGATCCCTATTTTAAGGGCCGTAAGTGGTCTGGCGGAATCCACCAGTTCGTTGCGGTTAAAACTGGCGCTAACCGATATCATCAGCTTACTTGAACGCGGCCGAACGATGTCGTCAGCCATGCATCAACACCCTAAGATATTTTCAAGGTTATATGTGTCGGTCATCCACGTGGGTGAAAATACCGGTAGGCTGGATCAGTCGTTCCTGCAACTGGCCGCTTATTTAGAGCGCGAGCAGGAAACCCGCCGGCAAATAAAAGCGGCTACCCGCTATCCTATTTTTGTTGTTATTGCCCTGATTGCCGCGTTGGTAATTATGAATGTATTTGTTATTCCAAAATTTGCCGATATGTTCAGTAAATTCGGGGCCGAGTTACCGCTGATGACGCGATTTTTGCTGGGCATGTCAGACTTTTTTGTGAATCAGTGGATGTTCCTGGTGGGAGGCGTACTCTTGCTGGTGTTTTCCGTTCGGCACTATCTGAATACTCCTGAAGGACTATTGAACTGGGATCGGCGAAAACTGCGGATGCCAGTAATTGGCAGTGTGCTGGAACGTTCATTGTTAGCGCGCTTTTGCCGCAGTTTTTCCATGATGCTGCAGGCAGGTCTGCCACTCACGACGGCGCTAAATCTGGTTGCAGAAGCTGTGGGTAATCGCTATATGGAACTGCGCATCATTACAATGCGCCAGAGTATAGAGAAAGGCGAAAACTTGTCCCGGGTAACTCAGGCAAGCGGTTTGTTCACACCTATGGTGTTACAAATGGTGAATGTGGGTGAAGAAACCGGACGCGTGGATGAGTTGCTTGCCGAAGTCGCCGGTTTTTACGAACGCGAAGTAGACTACGATTTAAAAAGTCTGACCGCCAGAATTGAACCTATTCTGATTGGGATAGTAGCAGGCATGGTACTGGTGTTGGCATTGGGTATTTTTACGCCAATGTGGGACATGATGAGCGCGATAAAGGGAAAGTAGGGTGAAGCCAAGAGACGAAACCGATGAGAATCTGCGCCGGGTAATGATAAACCTGGTGGTGATTGCGGTTTTCACCATTTTAATGGGCACCGCCATTGTGTACATGTACGACGCAGAACCCGACATTGAAGCTGAATTGATGGACGGCTACGCCAGGCAGTTTGCTGGCAGTGCAACCAATGCTCACTGGCAATGGCAGGCCGAAGGCCGTCCGGAAATGATCATGCTGGTGCATTACGATCGCGATGGTAAAGAAGTCGGTCGCAGGCCGGTGCGCATGGCTCACTTTGGCTGGCCAAAGGTAGAAGCTAATTCAGAGGGTTGCACCCGTGTGTGGGAGCAATTGCTGAATATGCCAGCAAAAGTTGAGGGATTCAGAGTAATTGGCGAGTATTACGCCAGTGACAATGACGATGCAAAAGTGCCCAATGCACGATGCCGGTTTCGGGTGAGTACCGGACCGTACTTTGATTACAGTATATACACTGGTGTGGTTACCCGCGGCGAATAAACTGCGGGCAATAAGGGTTAGGAGATAAACATGATAAACCGAATGGCTGGTTCAACTGCACCTCAGGGGATTGCAACCAAGCAGGGCTTTACCTTAATTGAACTGGTAATCGTGGTGGTACTGCTTGGCTTGTTGGCTGCCGTTGCCATACCGAGATTTCTTGATGTTACTGAACAAGCTGAAGATGCCACTGTAGAAGGGGTGGCGGGTGGCTTTGCTACCGGGGTGGGACTGGTTCGCGCCGAATGGGAACTGGAAGCGCGCCCTCAGGATAATCAGGCCTCCAATCAAACGTTTGTAACGCTGGATGGCATTTTGGTAGCGGTAGATAAGAATACCGGCTACCCCACCGGCCAGTTAAATAACGATGGCAGCACAGAAGACGACAGCATGACTAACCTGGACTGCGAGAGCATTTTCAACCTGATTATGCAAAGTGCGCCAACCATTACGTCTGACTGGGCTAACCGTCCTTTTGACAAATTCAGGTACTTTACCACCGCCAGTAACGGTACGGGCTCCGGTGGTAACGATTTATGTTTTTATTATCTGAGTAAATCGGTGCAAAACCGAACGGTACAACCTACCGACGATACCGCGGGTGATGGCTTTATTTATGACCCGCGAATCGGCCAGGTGGTTGTGTTTAATAACATTTCGTCTAATTAACGGGCTTTGCACTGTACTGTAGACTAAAATAGTGAATAATAGCGTTATCCATTTTAAGGGGAATTAACATGCAGCAACGTGGTTTTACGTTAATCGAACTGATCATCGTGATCGTAATCTTAGGGATTTTGGCAGTAACAGCGGCACCTCGCTTTATTGACTTCCAGGGCGATGCTCGGGCTTCAACTGTCGAGGGTATAAAAAGTGCATTGTTGGGCGGAGCTCAACTAGTTTATGCGAAGTCAGCTATCGCTGGAGAACAGGATAATCCAACAGGCACTGCAAATAACGGTGCGCAGGTGACAATAAATAATGTAGCTATTGAAACTCATTATGGTTATCCAGAAGCCGAATCGATGACGTTTACAAATTTGGCAGGTTGGACTGATATTAGTGATACAGATTGGGATATGACATTGAGCACAGCAACTGGCGGCCCAAGTACAGGAAGTACCGCGTTTACTCCAGATGGAGTAGCTTACTCAACTACGGCTAATGCTGCGTGCTATGCTTTGTATACAGAAGCAACAGCTAGTACTCCTGCAACCGTTACCGTTGTTACTACAGGCTGTTAAGTTAAATCAGGCAGTCGATGCAGCATGATATAAGGTTAAGTCGCGGTAATTGTTCGCAAACTGGTTTCAGTTTAGTTGAGCTAATTACCGTGGTGATACTGATAGGTGTGCTGTCTGTGGTTGCCGCAACGCGATTCCAAACCCGTAAGGGCTATGTGGAATACACCTATCAGGACAGACTCATTACTGCCCTGCGAAACATGCAAACCCGCGCGATGCAAGACACTCGCAGCGGGTTTTGTTTTCGTATCAATCTGGCCTACGGCACGGCAAGCGCCTATGGTCCTCCTTCGTTAAATTATGCGCCCGGCAACGGTTCAGCTACCTGCGCGAGTGGAATTAGCACCAGTGCGCCCGGGTATCTGGCTGTTCAGGCAGCAGAATTGGCCGCGGAATCTGTGGTACTCAGCAGTGCAGACGGCAATTACAGCAATTTTTCGTATTTAGCATTCGATGCACTTGGCAGGCCTTTAAACGGCGCAGCCAATTGCAATACCGGCAGACCCTGCCGGATTACCCTGACCGGGGAATCAAGTGTACAGGTATGTGTGGAAAGTCAGGGATATGTGCATGCGTGCTAATTCCCGTGCTTACACCCGTGGCTTTACATTGATTGAGCTGATCATTGGCATCGTGGTGTTTTCCATAATCATGCTGGTGATCATTGGTGTAATTGGGCCGCAGTCGCGTCTGAGTATTGAGCCTATCTGGCAGATCCGCGCCAGTGAATTAGCCCAGTCGTTGTTAACGGAGATCAACGCCAAGTCATTTGATGAGCAATCTGATCACACCGGCGGAGCCACGCGATGTAACGAAGCGCAAAGTTGCACTGCGTCGGGATCTTTGGGACCGGATAGCGGTGAAACCCGTAACAGTTTTGATGACATCGATGATTACCACGGATTAAATCAAACCGGCGCCAGTATTCTTAATGTGCAAGGCCAATCCATGCTGAATAACGGTGTTAGTCTCTACAATGGCTTTACCGCACAGGTTTCGGTGTATTACGACAGCAACGAAGACGGTATTAACGACGACGATGCCGACCAGAATGGTGTGCCGGATACGGGTACCCTGGTGGGCAATGTGAAACGCATTACGATCACGGTGATAACACCGGGCGGTGAGCCGTTAACCTTTGCCAGTTATCGGTGGAATTTTTGATGCGAAATAGCAAAGGTTTTACCTTAATTGAGCTGATTACCGTGGTGATTATCCTGGGGGTAGCCAGCGCGGGCATTGCTGCCTTTGTGCGCAGTTCTATGCAAACGTATATCGACGTGAGTACCAGGGAACAACTATTAACAGAAAGCCGTTTTGCCATAGAACGGTTAAAGCGCGAAATAGCCAACGCCGTGCCTAACAGCGTACGTATTACCGGCAATACCAGTTACCATTGCCTGGAATTTGTACCCATAAACTGGGCCACTGTGTATACCCGGTTACCCGCACCGGGCAATCTGACCATGGATGTGGTTGCCTTGCACGATATCAACGATGTGCCTTACTCCCTGCCAACAGGCGATAATTTTGCTGTTGTGTATCCTACCCGCAGTGAAGATGTTTACGACGCTACACGAAGTAAGCGAGTAAACGTAACAGCCTGCAGTGACGATGGCGATGGCAATTGCAACACGCTGGATGATAGCGATGATGTAGTACAGCTTACGGTTACCGGTCAGTTTGCGCAGAGTTCACCTGCGTCCCGGGTATACCTGGTGGATCGCGCCGTGAGTTTTTGCGTGTATCAAAATAAGCTTATCCGCTACGAAAATGACATTATCACCAATCAATTAGGGGCGTTTCCCGGATTGCCTGTGCTGGCTGAGCACGTTGCCAATAGTCTGTCGTCAAATCCGGTCGGCAATCCAGCCGAGGATGATCCGTTTCGGATAGTGTCAACCAGCTTGCAGAGTAATGCCATTGTGGAAGTGCGTCTGCGTTTTGTGGATAACGACGAGCAGATAGCCTATCAACAGGAGATACACGTTGCCAATGTGCCATAATCCTAAACAGCAAGGCAGTATGCTGGTGATCACCTTGTTTGTTATCGTGGTGTTGTCGTTTTTGGGCCTTACCATGATCAATTTATTGTCGGGTACCAGTCAATCGGTGATCTACGAAGTACTGGGCGCGCGGGCAAAATTTGCTGCGCAAAGTGGCTTACAGCGTATTGCCGCCAGTGCATTCCCCTTAAATTCGCCGGTAGCCGCATGCAATACCACGTTCACCAGCAGTACTGCACTGGGTCAGGGTGACGGTTTAGAGAATTGCCTGTATCAGGCAACCTGTACAACGACAGCCATCACCAAACAAAGTCAGCAGTATAACTATTACCGTTTCGCGAGTACCGGGGTGTGTCAGGCGGGTGATATCTGGGTGAGTCGTACGCTGGAAATGGACGCATTTGAAGAACAGTAATGCGGCATTCGCCGTAGTGCTATACGTTGAACTACAATAACTGAATATGGGTGTGAGGGCATAAACGTTGAAGCAGTGGTGTAAACAGCTTTTGGCATTGGTTGGGGTGTCGGCCTTTTCTGTTGGGGCGTATTCCGCAACCTGTCAGTCGGTGTTCCCGGATCCGGCTTCTTCGCATTCAACTTCAGGTTACATTCAGTTTCAGCCACAAGCCAAATTGATTGGCAGTGACGGTTTGCTCAATGTAGCCACTATGCTCGACAACAGCGGAGGAGTAAGTTGCGATACCGCCGCTTGTCTGATTACGGGGAGCCCCAGTGGTGGTATTTCTTTACCGTCTTATCAGTATTCCTCGAGTGCAACGGATGTGCGGGTAAACGACTACTCCAGCGGTACGCTGCAGGCAGGGCAATACCGCACCGTAACAGTGGGGAATGGCGGGAGCCTTGCTACCAATGTTGCTGCGCAACCGTTTATCATTAAAACGCTGAATGTCAATTTTAATGCCACGCTAACGTTAAGTTCGGGTGTGTATTGGATAGAACAACTTACCCTGGGGCAAAACGCCAAAATAGTGCTGGCATCGAATGCCAGTGTTGTGATTTACACACGGGCAATGTCTACCAATATTAACAATGCCATTAATGTCAATGGTCAGCCTTCTCAATTGCTGATTCTGTCGGAAGGCTATGTAAGTATTGGGCAGTACTCTCAGGTTAAGGGATTCATTTACAGCGCGAGCAGCGTCACTTACAACACCGACATTACTCATGTGGGGGCTACTAATGCTCAGCAGATTATTTTGCATGACCGCACCAGGGTTACATACGACCAGACTGCATTAACCTCGCTGAATGTTGACGGGCTATGCACGCAACCGGCCACTGTACCTGCGCCTATTGCACACTGGAGCTTAAATACTTGTGCACTTACCGGCGCCAGCGGAGAAGTGGTTGATAGTATCGCGGGTAACAACGGTCGCTCGGTTAATTCGCCCAGTATCGACAGCAATGGTCAGTACTGTCAGGCAGCGTATTTCCGCGGAGATAAAGATTATCTTAATCTGCCTCATAGCAGCGCCTATACCGTAGCGCAGGGCTCGGTATCCTTCTGGATGAACACCAATAACCTGGCATATTTTAATGTACCTCAGGAAGGGGGTATGGCTCTGCTGTCAAAGGACGAAAGCGGGTTGGGCAATGGTGGGCATTTTTCAATGTGGGTAACCAGCACTGGTGCGATTAAAGTGAATCAGCAGTCTGCCTCAACTACCTATCAACTAAACACTTCGCCTGTGATTGTAGAAGGGCAATGGCACCATGTAGTGTATACCTTTGGCTCGTTGGGCATGCAGGTGTATGTTGATAACGTGCTCGTTGGCACTAACGCTAACTATACCTCTGGCTGGCAAAGCAATACTAAGCCGTTACTGGTAGCCGCGAATGCAAACCGGCATAACCCACAGGACAGTGCCTATAATGATCTGGGGGATTTTTACCAGGGTCGTATCGACGACATTCGGTTGTTTCGCCAGCAACTCAGTGCCGAACAAATTGCACTACTCAATGCCCAGGCCGAAGAAACCTGTATTACCTGCGGCTCCAACGCAACCCTGATTTCTCACTGGAAAATGGATGTGTGCAGTTTAACCGGTGCTGCCAATGAAATTGTGGATGTGGTAAGGGGTTATAACGGCAGGGCAGTAAATGGGGCATCAGCGATACCGAATGGTCGCTTCTGTCAGGCGTCTGGGTTCGATGGCAGTGCGCAACACGCTAACATTGCTCATGGCTCCGCCATGCAGTTGTCGTCTGGTACGTTAACCATGTGGTTTAAAGTCGCAGACCTGGACCACAATCGCGACCAGTATGGAAATAGTCTTCAGGGGATTTTTTCTAAGGATTCCAGCGGTCTGGACTATGGTGGTCAGTTTACATTGTATGTCGACCAGGACGGTAAACTCATTTTCCATCAGGAAACCCAATCCCAGTCCTTTGATATTTATACTGGCAGCGTGATCGAAGAGCGCGAGCAGTGGTATCACCTGGCTTACAGTTGGGGGCCGGGCGGTATGAAAGTGCACCTAAACGGCGTTTATCTTGGGGGGTATTTTCAGAGTGGATTCAGCTGGCAGCAAAATCAGGAGCCTATTATTTTAGGGGCCAGTGCAACTAACTCCGGAAACTATCAGTCGCAACCCTGGGAGCTTCATCATTTCCTGCGTGGAGAAATCGACGATGTGAGACTGTATTCTGGTGAACTCACTACTGCCGATGTGCAAGCACTGTTTACCGCCTCCGACTACGCGTGTACTACCTGTAACGGAGCGGGACCGCGCCTTCACTATAAATTTGAGGAGTTAACCTGGCCTGCCATTTCCACTGTACTGGACTCTTCAGCTAACTTGAATAATGGAACCCCAATGGGGAATGTGCAGCCGGTTTCCCCCAGCAATGATATTTCCTGCCGGGCGCTCGATGTACCAGAGAACTACAACACTTATCAGGCGGCGGTGAATACCAACCTGGATCTGAATCAGGTGGGTGACCGTGGTACAGTCTCCTTCTGGTATCGCAGCGATCAACCGTGGATTGGTGGTGGCAATCGTCAGTTGTTCGATGCCTCATCGCAGTTTTACTTTTATATGTCGCTCACAAATAACGGCGAATTGGGCTTCGGGATGGAAGATGCCAGCGGTAACAACATGGATGTGCGAACCCAGCAATTGGGGTATGCCGCCAACGAGTGGGTACACATTGCGTTAACCTGGAATATGCCAGGCGAAGACATTGATTTGTATGTGAACGGCAGTCGCGTTTTTATGTACGGAAACTGGAATCTGACCAATCCGGCACTGGGCAATCTTACTACCATGAAGGTGGGTGATAATTCGTCATCCAACTTTGTGGGGTACATGACTGCGAATTCCGCAAACGGTCAGTTTGATGATTTCCGCCTGTATGATTACGAGCAGTCACGCGAACAAATGCGCGCTGATATGGCCGATGTGGAACAATGTTATGCGGTACATCATTATGAAATTACGCATCCGTCACAATCACTTACCTGCAGCGCTGCAAGCGTTACAATCAAGGCCTGTGCAAACGCCAGTTGTTCAGAATTAGTGAGTGAAGCGGTGAGCGTTAATCTGCCATCCGGAAACTGGTCTGCGTCTAATCCGGTTACTTTTACTGGTACCACTACGCTAACCCTGGCCGAAACGACTGAGGCACCGTATACCCTTTCAGTTACCGCGGCCAATCAGGCTTCATCACCGTTAAATGCTACTCAGTGTACCAACAATTGTGTGATTAACTTTGTTAATGCAGGCTTTGAATTCTATGATACCGCGAATCCTTATCAGACAGCGTTGCCTGACCTTATCGCCGAGTCTGATTTAGGGAGAATAGGATTAAGAGCGGTGCAAAATAACGCGGGCGTATGTAAGGCGTTACTCAATGGACAACAATCGGTAACACTGGGTTATGATTGTGTGTCTGACAACACCGCCAGTTATTCACCGGATCAATGTAGCGTGCCATTCGCGGGTATACCCGTCTCAGGCAATGGTTTGGGGGAAAACAGTGCTGCCGTAACGCTGACGTTTAACAACAACGGCGAAGCGAGTCTGGCTGGTCGCTCTTATGCCGATGCCGGGCGGCTTGCGCTGTCGGCAACCGCAACCATTAGTGGTACAACGATTTCGTCTGGTACCAGCCAGTTTGATAGCGTACCAGCACAGCTTCAGGCTACGGTTGATGCTGCTACGGTAAATCGGGCCGGTGCGGGGCATAATCTGAGCATAAAAGCACTGGGCGCCAATGGTAGTACCTTGCCAGGCTATGCGCCGGGCAGTTTACAACTGGCGGTAATACGACTGTTGCCAGTTTCTGCATCAGCCAGTGAAGGCCAGTACTACGTGAGTGCAAATCAGTCGGTAGCCAGCAGTGATGCAACTACCTGGAATACGGTTGCTTTGCCGTCCTTCGTAAACGGTGTTTATACATACAATGACGCTTATATAAGCGAAGTGGGTACTTACCAGTTTGATCTACAGGATGCAGGTTATTTGGGGCAGACGATTGCTGCCGATAGCGTGAACCTTGGACGTTACACTCCGGCGTACTTCGATGTGTCTGCCGCAAATACGCCTCAACTTGAACCGGCTTGTAGCGCTGCATTTACCTATCTTGGTCAGTCTTTTGGTTTTGCCGCAGGCGCCGAGCCTTCCGTGCAGGTAACCGCCTACAATGCACGGGGGCAGGTAACCGCAAATTACACCGATTCGCAATGGGCATTGTCGCCTTCAACAGCGGCACTCAGTAACCTGTATGTCACCGATAACACTGGGTACACCGGCAGTTTGTCTGTGATTTCAGCCGGGACTGAACCGGTCATCACTGAGAATGTGGATTACGATGGCAATGGCGTAATGACTATCTACGATACCCGTCTGTCATACAGTAAAATTGCTACACCCACTGCGGCGCCGGGGTATGGTTCAGCGTTTAACTCAGATCTTGATATCGTGTTAGGGGCCAGTGTGCTCACTGATGCTGATGGTGTGTGTTATCAAACCAGTTATCCCAATGGTTGCGAAAGCTTCACGCTCGCGTCAGTGCAGGGCAGTGAAATGCGATACGGCAGATTGCGGCTCGATAACAGCTACGGGCCTGAGTCGGCATCATTGCGCATGCCGGTAGTGGCTGAGTACTACAATAATGGCAATTGGATACTCAACACTCAGGACAGTTGCACTGCGGTAGCTTTTACGCAAAGCAGTGGTCAGCTAACACTTGAAAATACGTCAACGGGGGCGGATGAACAGGATATAACCGGGCTCTTATCCGGCATAGCCGGTAGCGGTACGCTAACCAATGGTGAAAGTGGCAACGGTGTGATAGCCGTGGGGCCGCCGCTTTCTAACGGGGTTGGGGTGAGGGGCGCTGTACGCATCCGGCTGGATCCGTCTGCACCCGGTGCCAACTGGGCTAATCATCTGAACATAGACTGGGACGGTGACGGTGATATTGATGCCGATGACAGCCCCGCTGCCGATCTCTTCTTTGGCATTTATCGGGGCAATGACCGCACTATCCACATGCGCGAAGGCTTTTAACTGAGATATTTTTTCTTTAATGGGGGCAGTTTACTTGCTCAAAATAGCCCCCATTGTTAAAGTGTGCGCAACGTTATCAGTTTGCGTCTGAGCGCTGTCTTCCCACACCTTACGGTGTTAATTCAGACGTATATTACAGGAAATACCACTACATGTTTAAGAAGCTTCGAGGCATGTTCTCTAACGATCTGTCCATCGACCTCGGAACAGCGAATACGCTGATCTACGTTAAAGATCAGGGGATAGTATTAAACGAACCTTCCGTTGTTGCCATTCGCCAGGAGCGAGCCGGCGGACCTAAAAGTGTCGCAGCCGTAGGTGCGGAAGCAAAGCGCATGCTTGGACGAACACCAGGTAACATCCGGGCTATCCGCCCAATGAAAGACGGTGTGATTGCCGACTTCTACGTTACCGAAAAAATGTTACAGCATTTTATCAAGCAAGTTCACGACAATAACTTTTTACGCCCCAGCCCCCGGGTACTGGTGTGCGTACCTTGCGGTTCTACACAGGTAGAGCGACGGGCAATTAAAGAGTCGGCGCTGGGCGCTGGTGCACGCGAAGTGTACCTGATTGACGAACCTATGGCGGCTGCAATTGGTGCGGGTCTACCTGTATCAGAAGCAACCGGTTCAATGGTTGTGGATATCGGTGGTGGTACTACCGAAGTTGCCATTATCTCGTTGAACGGCGTGGTGTACTCATCGTCAGTGCGCATTGGTGGTGACAAGTTCGACGAAGCCATCATCAACTATATTCGCCGCAACTTTGGTTCACTGATTGGTGAAGCCACAGCAGAACGCATTAAGCACGAAATCGGTGCGGCGTACCCAGGTGAAGAAGTTCGCGAAATTGAAGTGCGTGGCCGCAACCTGGCTGAAGGTGTACCGCGTGGCTTTATTCTTAACTCCAACGAAATTCTGGAAGCGCTGCAAGAGCCATTAACCGGTATTGTGTCTGCCGTCATGGTAGCGCTGGAACAATCTCCGCCTGAACTTGCATCGGACATTTCTGAGCGTGGTATGGTGTTAACCGGCGGTGGTGCACTGCTTAAAGACCTCGACCGCTTGCTAATGGAAGAAACCGGTATTCCGGTGGTCATTGCCGACGATCCGTTAACCTGTGTGGCGCGTGGAGGAGGTAAAGCCTTCGACATGATCGATATGCACGGTGGCGACTTGTTTAGTTACGAATAAACGAACAAGGCAACCTCCTCAGGTTGCCTTGCTGTTTTATGGATACCATTTTTACCCGCGGCCCCTCACTGAATAACCGGCTGGCATTGGCGTTAACCATGTCGGTGGCTTTGATGTTCCTGGATTTTAAGCTCGATGCTTTTTCTTCATCGCGGGTATTCCTGAATTCACTGATGAGTCCAATTCAGTATCTGGCCAATTTGCCCGGACAGTTTCTGGAAGTCAGTGCCCAGCGATTCACCTCCCGACAAGCACTCATAGCTGAAAACGAGCAACTCACTAATAAACTGCTATTGATGAGCGAAAAATTGCAGCGATTCGAAGGTCTTGAACGTGAAAATGCACAGCTTCGCAGGCTGCTGGACGCGCCGATAAGACAGGATATGCGCAAAATGGTGGCTGAATTAATGGCGGTAGACAATACCCCTTACAGTCAGCAGATTGTTATCAACAAAGGCGCAATCGACGGTGTTTTTTTGGGCCAGGCTATCCTGGATGAACGCGGTATCGTAGGCCAGGTAATGGAAGTAGGTTCCACTAACAGCCGGGTTTTACTGATCAGCGACGTTACCCACTCCATTCCGGTGCGCTCGGTTCGCAATAATGCACGCTTTATTGCCAGCGGCGGGGGCGTTATCGACGAATTGTTTTTAGAGCATGTCTCCCACAGCACTGATGTCGAAGTAGGCGATGTGTTAGTTTCGTCTGGATTAGGCGATGTATTCCCGGAAGGCTATCCGGTTGCCGAAGTAACCGAAGTGGTACGCGACGAATCCCGCCCGTTTGCACAGGTAACTGTACTGCCTCTAGCGCGCCTCAATCGCCTCAAATATTTGCTGCTGCTGTGGCCAGTAGATGGTGACGCTGCTCCGGAAACAGATGACGTTGAGGGTGCCGATGATTAAGGTTCGTCACTACACTATTGCCATCAGCATAATCATTGCCATGGTATGCCAAATAATACCGGTGCCCATTCAGGTAGATATGTATCGACCTGATTGGGTGTTAATTGTATTGGCTTACTGGGTTATGGCGCTACCACACCGGGCAAACGTTGGTGTGGCATTTATCAGCGGTTTGGCAATGGATATTTTGCTTGGCACCGCACTGGGCGTGCACAGTTTCGCCCTGAGTGTATCGATTTACGTACTGGCAGCAAACTACCAGCGCCTGAGAAATTACTCGGTATGGCAGCAGGCCGTGATTATTGGAGTGGTAAGTGGCCTTTATCATTCATTGCTATTCTGGCTACTGCGGTTACTCACCGATGTGACATTCCGTTTTGAGGAATTATGGCCAGTAGTGACATCCATGGCTTTGTGGCCCTGGATGTTCTGGCTGTTGCGAAAAATAAGACGTCAGTTAAGAATTGCCTAAGGATAGCCTGATGCAAGCAAAAACGCTGTTGTTGGCGTCGGCTTCACCGCGCCGCGCCGAACTATTAGGCCAGATTGGGGTCAAATTTACACAAGCTGGCGTGGATCTGGACGAGTCGGCATTAACCAACGAGTCGCCCAAAGCACAGGTGCTGCGCCTTGCCGCAGAGAAAGCCAATACCGCTTGGCAACAATCTGAACGCAACGCACAGGTTGTTTTGGCATCCGATACCATGGTGGTACTCGACAACAAGGCTTTGGGAAAGCCGCTAAACGCTGAACACGCCATTGCGATGCTACAATCCCTGAGTGGTCGTCGGCACGACGTGATGACATCGGTAAGCGTAAGGGATGCCACCAGGCAAAAAACTATTTGTGTGGTTACTCAGGTTGAATTTGGACCGTTAAGCAACTCGCAAATCATCGAATACTGGGCAACGGGTGAACCCGCCGATAAAGCCGGCGCTTATGGTATTCAAGGCATTGGCGGGCAGTTTGTTAAGTCGATCAACGGAAGTTACAGTGCGGTAGTGGGGTTGCCTTTGTTTGAAACCGCACAATTGCTCAAAGAATTTGAGGTTATGTCATGAGTGCAGAATTATTAATTAACGTTACGCCGTCGGAGTCACGGGTGGCGCTAATTGAAAACGGCATTCTGCAGGAAATCCATGTAGAACGGCATACCAAACGCGGTCTGGTTGGCAATATCTATCGTGGCAAAGTCAGTAGGGTATTGCCCGGTATGCAGGCAGCATTTGTCGACATAGGACTGGAAAAAGCCGCCTTTTTGCATGCCTCTGATATTGTTATTCACAATGAAGTGGTTGGTGAAGTGTCAACCAGCCATCTGGAAAAGCACGATATTCGCGAACTCGTCCGTGACGGTCAGGATATTGTGGTACAGGTAGTAAAAGATCCTATTGGTACCAAAGGTGCCAGACTCACTACCGATATCACCATTCCCTCCCGTTATCTGGTATTTATGCCCAGCGTTACCCATGTAGGGGTGTCGCAACGCATTGAAGACGAAGCCGAGCGCGACAGATTGAAGACTCTGGTATCGGAATTCTGTGATGAGGAAGGCGGGTTTATACTGCGCACCGCGGCAGAAGGCGTGAGTCATCCGGAAGTGGCTGCTGACGCGGACTTCCTGCGCCGTTTGTGGAGCAAAATTCAGCAGCGCCTTAAACGTCGAAAATCTCATGTGTTGTACGAAGATCTGCCATTGGCACGACGTGTGCTGCGCGACTTCGTAGGTACCGAATTAGATCGTATCCGCATTGACTCCAAACTGTCGTATCAGGAACTGTTTCAGTTCACCAAAGAATACGTGCCAGAAATGAACCGCAAGCTGGAGTATTACCCTGGCGATCGTCCGATATTTGACTTATACGACGTTGAAAACGAAGTTCAGCGTGCCCTGGAGCGCAGGGTCGACCTGAAATCCGGTGGCTATTTAATTATCGATCAAACAGAGGCCATGACGACCATCGATATCAATACCGGTGCGTTTGTGGGTCATCGCAATCTCGAAGAAACCATTTTTAATACCAATATCGAGGCTACTCAGGCCATTGCACGTCAGTTGAGACTGCGCAATCTGGGTGGCATGATCCTGATCGATTTTATCGACATGACCGATAACGACCACAAGCGCCGGGTCTTAAGCAGTCTGGAAGGGGCCATGGCCAAAGACCGGGCCAAAGTAAACATTCATGGGTTTACGTCACTGGGATTGGTCGAAATGACCCGTAAGCGCACCCGTGAGAGTCTTGAGCATATTTTGTGTGGTGAGTGTCCGGTGTGCAAAGGGCGTGGCTCGGTGAAAACGCTGGAAACCATTTGTTTTGAGATCATGCGTGAAATCGTGCGGGTAAACCGCGCTTATGATGCCGACAAATTTGTGGTTTATGCGTCGCCCACGGTTGTGGATTATTTGCTGGGTGAAGAATCTCACATGCTGGCAGAACTGGAAGTGTTTGTTTCAAAACAAATCAAAGTACAAGCTGAAACAATGTACAACCAGGACAAGTACGATGTGGTAATGATGTGAGCCGATTCCTGTCTGTTTCCGCCTATCTCGTCAGGAAACTTTGGCTACTCAGCGCCATTGTACTGGTGCTGTTTGCCGTTTTGTTAAGTGTGTTGCGCTACACCCTGCCTTATCTGGATGAAGAAAAACACCTTATCGAGGATTACCTCAGCGCTCAGTATGGCATAAATCTTACCATCGACAGTTTATCTGCGGCCTGGCAAGGTACCGGGCCAAGCATTGTGCTCAATGGTGTTGAATTTACCCAAAACGACCTGTCTCCTGTTGAACTGCGTTTACAACAGGTTTATGTAGAAGTGGATTTTTGGCAATCCATCCAGCAACGGGAACTCTCTTCCAAGCGCTTAGACCTGGTAGGGTTGACCGCCAAAATTGATACTCAGCGTATTGAGTCTGGTGAAGCCGATGATTTTCCTATTGTTGAGGCATTACGCAGTTTGTTTTTAGATCAACTGCAGAGTTTCTCATTGCAACATGGCGAGGTAACACTGGTAACGCCTACCGATGAGCAGGTTATTGAGCTCTCTGAATTGGTGTGGGTAAACCGTGACGAGCGTCACCAGGGTCGCGGCGAAATTCGGGTCCAGGAGCTGACCAATAATTCTGCGTCTTTTATTCTGGACTTGTTCGGCGATAAATCGTCGTTGCAAGGTACGCTCTACGCAAAAGGTGAAGCGCTTGATATTTCGCCCTGGGTGAGTGCCCTGCTGCCAACCCGTTCGCCGGTTGAGGAAAGTCGCGGCAATTTTGAACTTTGGGCCTCGCTGAATGAAAGTCAGGTAACGGCAGTACAGGTTAACTTCGACGAGAGTGATATCGCCTGGCGTATTGCGGATGATTCAGCCCTGCAGAGCCATATTCGTGGCGGCAGCATACAAGCCATACCGGCAAACGATGGTTGGTCTATCCGCATTGACCAACTGGTGCTGCAATCGGGCAAACACACTTTAGTTACCGATTTAGTGGGCCGTGCCGACAACAACGGCAATGCGCTATTCAATACCGTAAAACCACTCACGCTATCGCCGCTTCTGTCGCTTACTCCATTATTTTTAAGTGAAGATGGCGGTGAGCTGATTAACCGGCTTCAGCCAGAAGCGGAACTGGCAACGTTGCAACTGCAATGGCAGGACAAGCAGTTTTCGGCGGTAGCAAAAGTAGTTGATATGCAGTGGCATCAAAGTGGTCATGTACCGGGCGTGAATTCGCTGGATGCTGAGTTTTACTGGTATCAGGACCACGGCGTGCTTGAGCTTGATGCGTCTGACGTGGCCTTTTCAGTAAACAACTTGCTGCCTCAGGATATCGACCTCGCCCGAGTGAAGGGCAGAGCCTATGTGTTTGCCGACAGTAACCAAAACTGGCAACTATGGATTGACCGCTTGGCAGTTGATGGCGAGTTAGTGAGTTTTACGCAGGCATTGCATTATCAGTTCGCAAACAAGCATCTTTCAACCACGTTGAATGTAAGCAAGATGCCGTTAATCAAAGTGCCGCAGTTATTCCCTTCAGCCTACATGGGCGAAGGCACAGTGAGCTATCTGAACCGTGCGTTTAGTGGCGCGGGTGAAGTAGATCAGGCGACGGTTATCTGGCATGGCGCAGTAGACGCGTTTCCCTTCACGCAAAATCAAGGTATCTTTCAGGCAAGCGTAGCCATTAAAGACGCTGAATTTACGTTTTCCGACCAATGGCCAGCGCTTAAAAAGCTCAATATGGATTTGCTATTTGAAAACGAGTCCCTGTACATGCGCAGTGATGCCAGTCAGCTTGGCGCTATTCAGTTAACCGATTTGCGAGCAAAAATTCCGCGATTAACGGGGTCATCAATTCTCTCAATTGATGCGAATGGCGCGGGTACAGGTAAGTCTTTGGCCGGGCTAATGCTGGCGTCGAGTATGAAAGAGTCGCTGGGCAAGGTGCTTGCTGAGGACGTAGTGGTGAGCGGTTCGGTGAATGCCAAATTGCACCTGGATATTCCGCTGAGCGGCGAGCAGGTATCAGCCTCAGGCATTGCTACCCTGAATAAAAATCAGGTAGTGGTGACCAGTCTTGATTTAGCCTTTACCAACACGTCAGGTGAGGTGGTATTCGACAATGCCAATATTACGCTCAATGGCGTAACAGCTGAGTTAACCGAGCAACCCGTTGCAATACAACTCACTGGCAGCCAGTTAAGCGATGAATACTTACTGGATATTCATTTAACGGGAAACTGGGCAACACAGCCGCTGATGGCGCGCTTCAATCCTGCTTTTGATACTTACGTTAGCGGGCGCAGCAACTGGCAGACTGATGTATCTGTCTCTCTCTCAAATAACGGCTTTCAGTACCATGCAACACTCAATAGTGACCTGCATGGAGTTGCATCACGCCTGCCAGCGCCTTTTAATAAAGCGTCTACTGATCTGATGCCGTTAATGGTGCTTGCTGAAGGTAATGAGCAGGCGACTAATGTCAGTGTTAATGTGGGTAGCGAGGTGCGCTTTAACGGTGTGCTTCCCCATGTTGAAAAGCAATTTTCCCGTGCCCATTTGGCATTGGGTAACAGCGATTTTGTTGGGCTTGGGGTGGGCTTTAGCATTTCAGCTGATTTAGCAAAAGTGGATGTGGCCGACTGGTATAAGGCCATAGAATTGCTGGTGGGCGGATTTACACCCGCTACAGGTAATAGCGAAACTGCCAGGAAACCCTATTTCTCAGTGCCTGAACGTATTTTCATAGAAGCGGAAAATCTGGTGGTATTTGATCAGATACTCACGGGTGTCGATATCACCGCCAAGCAGCAGAATAATAACTGGCTACTGGATGTATCATCTTCCCAGGCCAAGGCTGAAGTGCGTTTATACGATGCTTGGCTGGAACAGGGGATCGATATCAAAGCCGATTTCATTCACCTTACTGAATGGAAAGAAAAGGAAGGCGATAAGGATGAAAAGAAAAGCAACGCCAGTGAATCCGTAAAATATCAGTATAAACCGGCAGAGTTACCGCCTATCCGTTTTCATTGCGGTAACTGTGTGTTACTCGATAAGGATCTTGGGGAAGTGGATGTCGAAATAGTCAGGGTTGACGACGGCATGCGCTTTAAACAACTGAGTGCCAAAAATACCTATGGGGCAATTCAGATGTCGGGTGCGTGGCTCACACAGGACAATGCTGAAAGCACCCGCTTAGAGGGTAATGTAAACAGCCGTGATGTTGGTGCGTTTCTCAATTTGCTGGGGGTCAATTCGGGTATTAAAGATTCAGCCGCCGAGGTAGCCTTTGTGCTCGACTGGCAGGACTCGCCTTTCAATTTTTCAATGGCATCACTGAATGGCAACATTAACACCCAGTTAACCGATGGCTATTTAACTCAGGTCAGCGATAAGGGCTCGCGAATCTTCACCTTGTTCAGCCTGAACTCGTTGGTACGCAAGCTTAGTCTGGATTTTCGCGATGTATTTGCCAAAGGCTTCTTCTACGACGATATTCAGGGCAGCTTCCAGATCGTGGATGGTGTAGCCACCACCAATGATACGCTGGTAGATGGCGGAGCCGGCGAAATTGAAATTACCGGATACACTAATCTTGCTGAGCAAACGCTGAATTACAATGTGAGTTTTGCTCCCAATGTAACCGGCAATCTGCCCTTTTTAGTGTACTTTATGGTGAATCCGCCTACGGCATTGGCCGCATTGGCGCTGGATCAGGTATTGACCTCAGCCAAAGTGATCTCTAATGTGAATTATCATATCACTGGCACAATTGACGAGCCGGTGCTGGAAGAAGTGGGCCGCGATAGCAAAGACATAGCGTTGCCGGCACAGCAGTTGCCTGGTGAACATCAGGCTCCAACGCCCACGGAATCGGATTCACCGGTTATCGTACCCAAGGACTCCAATGACGCAGACAGTTAATCTTGTTGCGCTGCAAATGACATCCGGCCCGGATGTCACCGAAAACTTAAACACAGTAGCAACTCAACTCGCCAGCGCCAACCTGCCTGCAAATAGTCTGGTGGTGTTACCCGAATGCTTTGCCTGCTTTGGGACCCGTGATGGTCATTTACTCACAGTAGCAGAGCCTGAGGGTAATGGGCCTATTCAAACTGCATTAAAGGTGCTGTCCCGTCAGCATAACTGCTATCTGGTGAGTGGCACCTTGCCAATGCAATGCAACAATCCGGACAAATTTACCGCATCCAGTTTGTTGATAAGCCCGCAAGGTGAGCAACTTGCGCATTATCAGAAAATTCACTTATTTGATGTGTCGGTAGCCGACAATACCCGGTCGTATTTTGAGTCGAAATATACCCAACCGGGAGCGCAGGTGGTGGTGGCAGATACGCCTATCGGTCGCATTGGTATGGCGGTGTGTTACGACGTGCGCTTTCCAGGATTATTCGATGCAATGGGCGAAATTGATATTCTGGTACTGCCTGCTGCCTTCACTAAAGTAACCGGCGCGGCACACTGGCATACGTTATTGAAAGCCCGAGCGGTGGAAAAACAATGCTTTGTGGTAGCAGTAAACCAAACCGGCGTGCACCAGAATGGGCGTGAAACTTTCGGACACAGTGTTATTTTATCGCCATGGGGCGAGCAACTGGCACAACGTGCTACAATGCCAGGAGTAGTTCAGCAATCCGTGAACCTGGCCGAACTCGACACATATCGTCAGTCGATGCCACTGTCACTACACAATCGATTCAGGAGTCATTTTGACAAATCAAGTTGAAACGCATTTACTCGGAGATTCGGGGCTTTCCCGACAAAGCCTGGAATCAGCGCTGGCGTCTATTTATACGCATCAAACCGACTATGCCGATTTGTATTTCCAGTCCAGTTTGCACGAAAGCTGGGTAATGGAAGACGGCATCATTAAAGAAGGCAGTTTTAACGTAGAACGCGGAGTGGGTGTTCGGGCCATCAGTGGCGAAAAAACCGGTTTTGCTTACTCAGACGAAATTAGTCAGGAAGCTATCCTTAAAGCCTGTGGCGCTGCGCGCAGTATTGCACCTCATGGCGGTACGCTAAAAGTAGCATCGCTGAGCGATGTAACAACCGTATCGCGTTATGCCAGTGACAATCCCATTCAGGCAATGGCAGAAGCCGAGAAAATTGCCTTATTAAAAGCAGTGGATGCTTACATCCGCCAACAGGATCCCCATATCAATCAGGTTGTGGTGTCGTTAAGTGGTGTGTATGAAGAAATTCTGGTAGCAGGCAGCGATGGCACATTTGCTACCGATATTCGGCCATTAGTACGCCTGAATTGTTCTGTTCTGCTGGAGAATGGTGATCGTCGTGAACGTGGCAGTGCCGGAGCGGGTGGACGTCATGCTTATTCGTTCTTCACACAACAGGACGACGGTAAACCTTATTATGAAAAGCTGGCCGATGAAGCATTACACATGGCCAGAGTGAACATGGAAGCTGTTGCCTCTCCTGCTGGCCTTATGCCAGTTGTATTGGGCAGTGGTTGGCCTGGTGTGTTGTTACACGAAGCGGTAGGACATGGTCTGGAAGGTGATTTCAACCGCAAGGGCGCATCTACATTCAGTGGCCGTATGGGCAAGCGAGTTGCAGCTAAGGGGGTGACCGTAGTGGATGATGGCACGCTGGACAATCGCCGTGGCTCATTAACGGTTGATGACGAAGGGACTCCTACGGCGCACAATGTACTCATTGAAGATGGCATTCTAACTGGCTACATGCAGGACAAAATGAATGCGCGTCTGATGGGCGTGAAGCCTACCGGTAATGGTCGTCGCGAATCCTATGCCCATTTGCCAATGCCCCGTATGACAAATACTTACATGCTGGGCGGGCAGTACAGCCCTGAAGAGATCATTGCCACCATTGATAAAGGCATTTACGCGCCTAATTTCGCTGGCGGTCAGGTAGATATTACTTCAGGAAAATTTGTGTTCTCCAGTGCCGAAGCGTATTTGATTGAGAACGGTAAAATCACCGCGCCTATCAAAGGGGCTACGCTGATTGGCAATGGGCCAGAAGTGATGCAGAAAATCTCGATGATAGGTAACGACCTGGCTCTGGATCGCGGTGTTGGCGTCTGCGGTAAGGATGGGCAGAGTGTGCCAGTTGGCGTTGGTCAACCAACCCTTAAAATTGATGAACTAACAGTAGGCGGTACGTCTTAACGCAACCGCCCGGCTAAGCCTGATAACAGGCTTAGTCAACAATAAGGCCTTTCAGGTACTGGAATAACTCGCGGTACGCTTTGGGCGGCTTATTGTTACTGCGCTCTTTAACGATAGCCCGATGGAAATGACGCAGTTGCTGACGCTCAAGCTGCGGAAATTCGATCAGTAACGGCTCAATGGCATCGTCGCCCTGACTGGCAATAGCATCGCGTGCTTTTTCCAGTTTATGGAGCAGCGCATTGTGTTCATTGTGCTGGTGTTGAAGTTTAGCCAGTGCTATTTCTATCGGCTCCAGATCGCGGCTGCGCATTAGCTTTCCAATAAACTGCAACTGACGGCGATAACCATCTTTTTTGCGGTTTATCCGGCGGGCCAAAGCGACGGCATCACCCAACTCGTCATCGAGCGGGATGGTTTTTAAGTGTGCGTCAGACAAATTAACCAGCTGTTCACCAACTCGCTGTTGTTGGGCAGACTGACGTTTGAGTTCGGATTTACTGACGGGCTCATCAAAACCGGGATAGTCGTCGTTGCTAACCTGGTTTTCGTCATCGTATTGACTCGGGTCGGTCATGGGACTCTCGTGTTAAACTGAATAATAGTAAATTGTAGCCCATGAACAATGGACATTTATAGCGAAACTTCTATGCAAATCGAACAACAACTCGCAGAAATTCAATCTAAAGTTGCCGATGTACTGAGTCTGGCACTGAAAAAAGGGGCAACGCAGGCTGAAGCCAGCATGTCGAAAGTGGAAGGGATCTCCGTATCCTCCCGTATGCGTGAAGTTGAAAATATTGAATTTACCAATGATGGCGGACTGGGCATCAGCGTGTACGTGGGTAAGCACAAGGGCAGTGCGTCTACAGCCGATCTCAGTATGTCAGCATTGACACTGGCCGTTGAAAAGGCTGTGGATATCGCCCGTTACACCAGTGAAGACCCTTGTACCGGCCTTGCCGACGCAGAGTTGATGGCTACTGAGTTTCCGGATTTAGAATTATATCATCCGATTCCGCTGGACCCCGAAAAGGCCATTCAAACCGCCATTGCTGCGGAAAGCGCTGCGCTGGATTACGATGAGCGGATAACCAATACCGATGGTGCCAGTTACAACGCCAACATTGGACTACGGGTGTATGGCAACACGCATGGGATCAATGCGGGATACACCAGCAGTCGCTATAGCCTTAGCTGTATGGTAATTGGCAGTCAGGGCGAAGATATGCAGCGCGACTACGCCTATACCGTTAATCGCAATGCCAGCTTACTGGACAGCCCTCAACAGGTAGGCAAGGAAGCGGCAAAAGCAACGGTAGATCGCTTAGGTGCACGAAAAATCAAAACCGCAACGGTGCCGGTACTGATCGACAAGCAAATTGCGGCAGGACTATTTGGGCATTACATTGGCGCCATCAGCGGTGGGTCACTTTATCGTCGCTCGTCGTTCCTGTTGGACAAGCTGGGTACTCAGGTTTTCCCATCCTGGCTTAATATCATTGAGCGACCACATTTGAAAGGTGCGCTGGCAAGCAGTAACTTCGACAGTGAAGGTGTGGCAACCCGCGACATGACGATTGTTGAGGACGGCTTGCTCTCAACCTATCTGTATACCAGTTATTCGGCCCGAAAGCTCAATACAGTCACTAACGGCCACGCGGGTGGTATTCACAACCTGATTGTGAACCATACGGGGCAAAGCGATGCCGAACTGCTCAAAACCATGGGTACAGGTTTATGGGTTACTGAACTCATGGGACAGGGTGTGAATATCGTTACCGGCGATTATTCGCGAGGTGCCGCTGGGTTTTGGGTAGAAAACGGTATTGTTCAGTATCCGGTTCACGAAATAACCATTGCCGGCACGTTGCAGGACATGTTTGCCAACATCGTTGCAATTGGTGCGCAGCAGGACGCTCGTGGCAGCGTAAGCACGGGGTCTGTGTTACTGGATAAAATGACCATAGCGGGCGCTTAAAAACAAGTGGTACGATCTGTCAGGATTTTTATCACTTTTTAAGAAGTTGGTTTTTTTTAAATAATTTAATCATAAAATTCATATGGTTATTTTTTGGATCGATATTTGCTTTGACGTTTGTTTAAGAGCGGCAGGGAAGAAATAAGGTACATATCTTTGAAAACACTTAATCAATTATTAGCGTCGTTAGCCGTTGTCGTGTCGATGAGCACAGTAGCGTCCGTTGAAAATGTAGGTACCTATAACCTGATTTTGAAAAACGATCTGAACACCAGCAGTGATATCGAAGGCCGCATCATGATTGGTGGCAACATCGATATGGCTGGCAAGTCGCTGGATGTTGCAAGCCGTATAGCGGCAGACCCCGTGGTTGACGCTGTAACCGTTGTTGGCAACATCACTGCAAACGATGTAAAAACCCAAAACGGTAATATTGTTTACGGCGGTTCGGCTGGCAGTACAAACCTGATTTTAAACGGCAGTGGTGCTGTCGTTCAGCAAAGTCAGAGTGTGCTTCAAAATCAGTTTGATGCGATTTATCAAAGCGTGATTGACGACAGTAATTATTACAAGTCACTTACTGCTAACGGTACGTTTAACACGTCAGATATGAATAACCTGAAGTTTGAATCGACCAGTAGCGATGATCTGCTGGTATTTAATATCAACGGTTCTGATTTGTTAAACGGTAGCTTTAGTTTTGGTTTTACGCCCACAGTGCCAATTATTATTAACGTGGCAGGTACCGGTGCGTTGAGTATTAACGCTAAGGCTTTTGGTAACTTTACAAAACAGGTTGCCTCTCTGGTATTGTGGAACTTCTACGATTACACCTCAATTGGTTTTAATGGCGACGGCTGGAACGGTTCGGTGTTAGCTCCCAATGCAGACATCACCAGTGGTACCGGTAGTCTCGATGGCGGTTTTGCAGCGCTGTCTTATACAGGTACGGTTGAACTGCACAATCAATTGTTCACGTATGTGCCGCCAGGTAACACGCCTGGTGAAGAAGTACCCGCACCACCCGTATTCTTTTTGTTGTTTGGTGGTCTGATCGCCACCCTTGCACTGAAACGTCGTAAGTAGCGCAAAAACACACATGGTTAAGAAAAGGCTGGGATCCCAGCCTTTTTGCTTTTTAAAATTCGTAATATTATGGCAATCACTATGCCCCGGTTACAGGATATAAAATTACCTTTGTACTCAATTATTTTTGGTAAGCAAATGGCATACGCCGCCGTTACAAGACTCACGAAAGTAGTAGTATTACTCCTTGTTATTGGGGGGGTAAATGCTGAGTCACAATCTGATACGGCGTCAATCGAGTGTGAAAAAGCCGAATTCAGTTACGAACAAGGCGATGCGGATACCGCGCTGATTCACCTTAAGCGTTGTCAGCAAGCAATGCCCGAATATTTGCCTGCACTGGCTTTGCTTGGCAAGATCCAGAGCCGGCAAAAGGCCTATCCTCAAGCAGTTATTACGTTCAACGACGCAATAAAGCGTGGTGCAGATGAATCCCTGTTCGCCAGAGAGTGGGCGGATGCGCTGTTAGCTGTACGTGAGTATGAAGTAATAAAGGATTTTGCGGGTTATGTAGCGTTCCCGGACAGCCAAAAAGCATACTGGCTACTGGCCCGGGCCGAATCCTGTATGGCGCTGCAGGAAGAAACCTGCGCGAGGGAAAGCTATAACCTGCGTGGCGAGATAGCTGATGACATCGAGCAACCCCTTGGGCTTGCCGGTATCGCTATAAAAACGCGAAACTGGAAAGCCGCGAATCGTCATTTACAACAAGCGCGTAAATTCAACGATACTGATATTCGCGTTTGGCTTGCCATGGCACAGGTGAGTCAGGGACAGGGAAAGATTGAGCAGGCATTGGATTATGCCGCACTGGCTTTTCAGATAAACCCTGAGCATCCCCTGGTGCTGAGAATTATGGCCGATTTGTATCTGGCCGCCAACGACGACGCTCAGGCGCTAAGCACGGTTGATGCGATATTGAAGCAGTCGCCCCAGGACCCTTACGCGCTGCTGGTAAGTAATAGCCTGACAAGCAACACCGAACGGGCGTTGCAACTTCAGGCTGTAAAAAATCAAATTGAAAAACTGAGGGCTTCGCTGACCGAGCCTTCAGATGAATTAATGTATTTACAGGGGTTAATTGCCTACCAGGAAGGTACGCTTGAAACCGCCATTACTCAGTTTGAACACCTTTACAAGGAAAAGGCCTATTTTCCGCAGACTATCGTTCTGCTGGCTAAAACTCAGGTGCAACTCGGGCAGCGGGCAGAGGCGATAAAGGTTCTGGAAGCAAACCAGGATCTATTACTAACGGAAGCACCAACTGCATACGCGTTGTTGATTGAGTTATTCATAGAGCAAGGTACCGTATTTAAAGCACTGGGTAGTTGGCAAACCTTCATCAGTACTTACCCTAAGCGAATTGACGCGCAGTTGCTGGAAGTTAAAATTTTACTCGCCCGTGGCTTACTGGACCGCGGAGCTGAAAAACTTACCGTATTGCAACAGCGTTATCCGGACTCAACCGAAATTCAAACCGTATATGCCGTGGTGATGGCCAGAGCCAATCAACCTGAGCGCGCATTAATGGCCGTAAAGCAATTGTTGGGAGCAGAGCCACAAAGTGCTTATCTGCTTAACTTTAAAGGTGCTCTGCATCTGATGCTTCATCAGTACGCTGATGCAGCAACGGCATTGGATGAGGCGCTCAGACTATCGCCTGATTTAACACCCGCAAAAATCAATCGCATTTGGCTGACTTACCAGCAAGGTGAAACCGAGCGGGCTGTAAATGAGGCGAGAGAGCTTTCCAGCAGGCTGCCAAGAGATTTAGCGGTTGGTCAGTTGTATGCAGGGTTGTTATTGTCGTCAGGGCAGTCTGGTCAGGCAATGAACCAGTATCTGCGTTTAATGCAACTTGATGATACGCAGCAAAGCGTAATAGAAGCGTTGGTAACACTGCGCTTACAAAATAATAATCTGGCTGCCGCGATTCAGGGGCTGTCCCGCCTGATCGAGTTGGAATACAACACCGTGCAAAATTTGTTGCGTCGGGCGCAGCTAAGTATTGCGTTGGGTGAAGTGAAGAAGGCCGAAATCGACATTAAAAAGGCGGCATTACTTGCCAATAACGATCCACTTCTGTTGGTGGCTGCAGCAAATGCTGCTCTACAAGCAGGTAATTCCCGGCTTGCTATTCAAAGTTTACACCGGGCGCGGGAGCTCATGCCTGACGATCTGTTAGCGGGCGTAAAACTAGCGGAAATATTCCTGAACGAAAACCAGAGTAGCGAAGCAGAAGTGGTCCTGAAACAATTAGTGAAGGCCCATGCTAATCAGGTTGATGTGTGGTTGTTAAAGGGCCGTCTGGCAGAGCAACAGGGTGATTTGAATAACGCTAAAAGGCATTACTATAAGGCATTGTCGCTGAATGGCGACTACGACCTGATTTACGCAAAACTCTACACACTAACCCAATACGGCGTGGGCAGCGATGAGTTCGAAAAAATACTGATTGCTAAAGTGTCCAAGCAGCCCAATGTGATATTCACGCGCAACTTACTGGCTCAGTTGTATTACTATCAGTTGCGGTTCGAGTCAGCAGCAAAACACTATACATATTTGTACGAAAATCTGCTGCCTGAAGACAAAAAGCCTGCTTTTGCCCGTCGTCTTGCGCAAACTTACTTTCATTTCAATACTGCAAAAGGGATCGAGTATACCCAAATCGCGCTTCAGAGCGCACCTGATGACCCGTACGTGAAATCATTGGCTGGCTGGTCACTAACACTACAAAACAGGCCCGCAGAAGCGGTGAAGCTGTTACGTGAGGCTTATACTCTGGATGGTAATAATCCCGACACGGCATACTTTCTTGCTTATACACTGGCGCAATTAGAGCTTAACAGCGAGGCACAACAGGTCGTGTCGCAATTAATAAATAAGCAGCGCGGCTTTGCATATGAGAAAGAAGCGCAAGCACTTGTTGCCAGGCTCAAAAACGCGTCCTGACAGAAACAAAAAACGCCTGGCAATGCGAACCATTGCCAGGCGTTAAATACATGCTTCGCCTGATTTTAGTTATCTACGGAACCGCAGAAACGGTAACCTTCACCGTGGATAGTTACGATCAACTCTTCTTCGCTTGGCTGTGATTCAAAGTGTTTGCGAATGCGACGGATTGTTACGTCAACAGTACGGTCATTCGGGCGTAATTCACGGCCCGTCATTTCCATAATTAACTGTTCACGCGTCAGGATTTTACCCGGGTTGCTCAAGAACAGATGTAATGCTCTGAACTCACTGCGCGGTAAACGGAATTCGTGACCACTCGGGGATATTAATGAACGGCTGTCGCCATCCAGCGTCCAGCCGTTAAAGCTTACACGGCTTGGTAAATCATCGTCTTCAGCGCTGCTGTTAGTGCGGTTCAACAGGTTTCTGGCGCGAATAGTGAGTTCGCGCGGATTAAACGGCTTGGTGAGGTAATCGTCAGCACCAATCTCTAATCCTAAAATTCGGTCAACGTCGTTATCACGACCTGTCAGGAAAATCAGACCAACATTTTTGCGGTCACGCACTTCCCGAGCCAGAATCAAACCATTTTTACCAGGCAGATTAATATCCATAATTACCAGGTTAATGGTGTGATTTTCAAAAAAATCATGCATCTGTTCGCCGTTTTCTGCCTCGAAAACGTTATACCCTTCGGCTTCAAACAAACTCTTTAACGTGGTGCGGGTGACCACTTCATCTTCTACTATCAATATATTGGGCGTCTGCATGTTCACACTCTATTTACTATTGTTGTGTTTCTGTTCAAAGTTTAACAGATTTATATCGCTATTGGCGTATTTTGTCTTGCAATTTAGTTGCCACTTTAGGCTAAATTACTAGCTTAACCCAGCATTGTTCAAGAAAAATATCTACTCTGCGCTCATTTAACTTGTTTTTTTACAGTTACCGGAAAGGACAGAACAAATTCTACGCCCTTACCTGGCTCACTCTCCAGCTTTATGCTGCCATCGAGTGCCTGGGTGACCAGGTTAAATACCAGATGCATACCCAAACCTGACCCCCCCTGACCCCGTTTGGTTGTAACAAAAGGATCAAAAATACGTTTTTTTATGGTTGGTGGTATGCCACTTCCGTTATCTCTGTAAATTATTTTCAGTTTTTTGTCATCCGTCAATGCTGCAATGATGTCAATTTGCCCATTTTCAACCCCTTCGAAGGCATGAATGAGCGAATTCATGATTAAATTTATCAGAATTTGATTAATTGGGCCTGCTTTTGACACCACATTCAGTGATTCGTTGCATTCCACGCGAATGTTATGTGTAACTTTTTTCAGACGTGGACGCAATGACATGAGTGTTTCTTCTATCAGTTGCTTAACGTTAATGTCGCGAGCCTCTTCACTCGACTGATCAACCGCTACCTGTTTAAAGCTGGAGATTAAGTCAGCTGCCCGGTTAAGGTTGCGATAAATAATGTTGAGGTTTTCTTTACCTTCTTCAATAAACCGCTTCATGCTGCTGGCTTTCAGGGTTTTATCGGCAAACTGCTGATCGAGCACTGCAAGTCTGTCAAGCATCATGGTTGAGGCAGTAATTCCCAGTCCAATAGGCGTATTTACTTCATGAGCCACCCCGGCCACCATGTCCCCTAATGAGGCCATTTTCTCATTCTCTACAATCTGGCGTTGGAATTGATGAAGTTTTTCCAGGGTTTGGATGAGTTCAGTGTTGGCTTCCTTTAATGCAACAGTGCGCTGATTAACTTCTTCTTCCAGCCGGCTGTTTAACTGTTGATGTTGCTGCTCGGATTGTTGTTGCTTGAGTACGTACTCCTGCATGCGGGTAAGCAACACATTTATGGTATCAATAAGTGCATTGTATTCCCTGATGTTGCAATGTTTGGCCTGGTTTGAGTAGTCGCGGCTGCGCGCGACACTTTGTAGCACCAATACTAAATCCTGCACCGGGCTACTGAGGGTATGACCAAATCGGTAGGCAACCAGAAACGCAACAATGATAATCAGTAGCAGGGTGGCAATTTGTACTGTAATGGAATTACTCACAAACGCGTTGTAAGCCTCGGCTGAAATACGGATATACACATATCCGTAGGTTTGGTTTTTGGCGTTGATCGGGCGGATAATTTCAAACACATCGCCGTCAAATCTGGCTGTGTAATACCGGGCCATGTTACCGATGCGACTCTCCACAGCGGTGTTGCTGGATTTGGTGTATAGCGCCACCATCTCTGGGGTGGGGCTTTCGTTAATACTGTATATGTGGGCGTTTAATACATCGTCGTAGTGTTTAAGACTGTTGAGCAGCAGATTAAGGGCGTCGGTTTGCGCCGCCTTTTGTTCGAAATCCAGTGGGATCACCGATAAAACCGGCAGTGACGCTGCTGCAATCATATCGGCAACTGCGCGCGTTTCGTTTTCCAGTTGCGTTTTCATTCTGGAATGCTGGGTATAGTTAGATATCACCGATGAAATCAGCAGCGCTCCACCGGAGATTGATAACACCAGCCAAAGCAAAATGTTGCGAATGGATAGCCGTGACGGCGTCTGCAGCATGGTTTAATGAAGTGTATTTGATAATAACTTAATATTGGCGCATAAATGTTAAAAAAGAAAGAAATCAGCAGGATATTCTCAGTTTTTGTTTCCCGAGAGCGGCTTTTTAAAGAGGGGAGGTTACTTCTTTGCCCAATCCGGAACAGGAACTTCCAATAATATAAACACATCTGCTACTGGCATCTGCAGATGACTGGCGATGGATTGGAATGTATCAGGCTGCTGAGGAAGCGGTAAATCAGTTAGATCAGACAAGCACAGACACACCATACCGCCTTTTGGAATATCGAGAGCAGGAATCGGGGCTTTGGCAATACGGTACAGAGTATGAGGACACAGGCTGGTGCGTTCAGGTGCCTGCACGCATTGTTCAGGCACCTGGGCAATCGCTGCCGGACATAACATCACTGCAATCATTAACAGATGTTTACCTGTGATGTTGCATCCGGTTATTCTCATGCAAGCATACTCTCGTACAGTGCAATATAAGATTCAGCCGCCGCTTTCCAGGTAAAACGGGTACGCATGCCTCTTTGCTGCATGATTCTGAACGTATCGGTACATTCGTAGTAAGCCAACATGGCGCGACGGATACAATTTAACAGAGCGTCGGGCGTTGGCTCGAAAAACACAAAGCCGGTTGCGTTTTGTGGGTCTTGTTCAGGATCGATGACCGTATCTTTTAAACCGCCCACTCCCCGAACGATAGGCACGGTGCCGTAGGCCAGACTGTACATTTGATTTAAGCCACAAGGCTCGAATTGCGAGGGCATCAGGAAGAAATCCGCCCCGGCTTCGATGAGATGTGCATGTTCTGTACTAAAGCCATTAATGAAAGCAAATTTACCCGGATGCTGTTCGGCAAATTCACCTAAATCCTGGCACACGCTTGGATCGCCAGTACCAATGATAACCATTTGAAGCTTGTGCTGCATCAGACGTTCCAGGATTGGAACCAGATAGCCAAAACCTTTTTGTTCGGTTAAGCGACACACCATACCAAACACCGGCATACGTGGCTCTACAGACAGGTTTGAACGTTTTTGCAGATTAGCTTTACATTCTGCCTTGCCGGTTAAATCATCAGCATTGAAGTGCGCAGGAATATAGCCGTCTGTCATTGGATTCCATTGGCTGTAGTCACATCCGTTTAAAATACCTGACAGGTCGCTGGCGCGCTGCACTAAGCGATCGTGAAGCCCATGGCTGCCAAGGTTGGTTAATAACTCGGTAGCGTAGTTTGGACTTACTGTGGTTACTTTGTTGGCGCATTCAATGGCAGATTGCAGGTAATTGATGTAACCGCCATGTACCTGGTCCAGAATGCGAGGATGATGACGTAAAAAAGGAATGTCTTCGAGCCGGTGCACGCCCTGAAACGCAGCGTTGTGTATGGTAAACACAGAGCGGGTGCGGGCAAAAAAGCCAGACGGGTCTTGCTTCATTAAAAATGGCAGCATAGCGCTGTGCCAGTCGTGGCAGTGAATAATATCTGGTTGTTCATTCAGGCTTTGCAAAGCGTGCAGCACGGCACCACTGAAAAACGCAAAGCGCTCGCCGTTGTCGCCATAGGCCTCATAGGCGCTGTTGTATAAGCCATCCCGGTCGAAATATTCCGGGTAGTCAACAAAATATACATTGATGCCGCGCCACGCTAAATGACGAAGAGTAAAGTGATACACCTTACTCTCAGTAAACAGTGTTTGCGCCGGACAAGCTTCTGGCAAATTGTGTTGTTTGGCGATGGTTTTGTAATAAGGCAGATAGATACTGACATCGTGGCCTGCGGCTTTGAGTGCCAAAGGCAATGCCTTGCCGACATCTGCCAGCCCACCGGTTTTTACTAAATCTTCAACTTCCGAGATAGCAAAGACAATCTTCAACCTTTTTCTCCTGCGCGTACCGTGATTCTTCTGTTGGAATCACAAATTACCACAGAAAAAATTAATTTTGTGCAAAATAAACAGAGAATCTGGTGTTTTGCGCCAGTGTAGCGGGTTGCTTAAATTGTTCGGTAAGCAATTCGGGATAAGGTAAAAAGCGATTTGCCACCAGATACAGTTTGCCATTGCTGGTTAAACGCTGCTTTACACCGGCAATAAAGTCGCGCGAAATGCGGTAGTCGATTTTTACGCCAGTGTGAAATGGAGGGTTGGTTACAATTGTTTGAAACCGATGATTCACGCCATGAAGCGTGTCTGCCGCAATAATGGTTCCCTGACTATTGTTCAGCGACAACGTATGCGCACTGCTCCATAAAGCCAGAGCACTTACATCGAGCAATTCAGTTTGGGTGCGCGCGCCAACACTGTGCAGGTAACTCGCAATTACGCCTGAGCCGCACGCAAAATCCAGCAAAGTGCCCGTCAAGGTAGCTGGCAATTTAGTTAGCAACAGTGCTGTACCTTCATCGAGCTCCCGGTGACTGAATACGCCGGGCAACGAACACACTTGCCACTCGTGCTCTTTGAGTGAATAGGTATCAACGGCTGTCCAGTCGTGTAATGAAAATTGACCTGGTGCGTTTTCGATATCACAGGTCACCCAACTGCAGTGACGGGCGGAGTCGAGCTTGTGTACCGCACCAAACTGCTGCATGGCTTTGCCTGCGCTTTTGATGCCACCCTTGTTTTCGCCAATCACGTGAACCCGCCCGGTATTGCCTACCAGATGCGCGGCCATAGCCATCAGCATGTTCAAATGCGCTTTGGCTTTTGGCATGAAAATGAGCACATCGGTTGCGCTGGCTTGCGTCACGGCAGGCGCAAATATGTGCTTATGATTACCTTGTTCAGCAACCATATTAATTGCCTGGGGTTTATCGCATATGTCCCGGCTATCGAACTGCGCTGCTCCGCTGTGCCCGGACGCCTGGCAAAATACATCGTAATACTGATGTAATGCCGTGAGGCTAAATGTCTGCAACGCAGGAAACAACCCTGCATCGTCAGCATTAATCACTAACCAGTCGCCTTGCTCCAACTGGTCGATATTGCGGATAACAAGTTGAGATGCCGGTGATAAACTCATTCAGTGCGCTCGTATATTAAATCCCATACGCCATGGCCCAGTTTTTGGCCACGTACTTCAAATTTGGTAATAGGGCGGTAGGCCGGACGTTCAACGTAATCGCCTTCCTGCGCCGTATTGGTATAACCCGGTGCAGCATTCATTACTTCTGCCATGTACTGGGCATAAGGTTCCCAATCGGTAGCCATATGGAACGTACCACCAGGGGCTAATTTGGTTCTCACTAATTCGGCAAATTCAGCCTGAACAATACGACGTTTATGATGGCGTTTTTTATGCCAGGGATCGGGAAAGAACAGTTGTAAACGATGCAGGCTGCCGTCTGGGATCATGTTCTTCAATACTTCAACAGCATCGTGTTCCATGACTCGCAGATTTTCAACGCCGAGTTCACCTGCGTCAGCTAAGCATGCGCCAACACCCGGGCGGTGTACTTCAATGCCCAGGAAGTTAAGTTCTGGTGCGGCATGGGCCATGGCAACCAGTGACTTACCCATGCCAAAGCCAATTTCAACCACAACCGGGGCATCTTTGCCAAAGGTGCCGGCCAGGTCCAGCGGCTGAGCCTGATATTCAATACCTTTCGTTGGCCAGTAAGTTTCCAGCGCGCGCGCCTGACCATTGGTTAAGCGGCCTTCGCGCTTAACATAGCTCTTAACTTTGCTGATATAAATGCCTGCGGCTTCGGCTTCTGCCTGCGTTTTAAATTGACCCATACTGTTCACTACCTCTGTTTCGCAGCGGCATTATCCACTTAGTGCTCGTAAATGCAACGATTATAGCGTGAAATGGCCGGTTTTGGCGGGCTATAGATTAAATCGGCAGGCCTTTCACGATCAGTGATGCAACTTCCTCTGGCTGTTCAATCAGCATCATGTGCCCACAGTGTTTCAGTATGCTCAGCGTTGCCTTCGGCAGGTTGTTGGCCGCCCTTTGAATTGACGGCAGAGAAACAACTGCATCAGCGTCGGCTGCGATCAGGTGTACTTGCACGCCAAGCGCTGATAGCTGGCTGGTTAAATCCTTACGTGGTGTAGTGCTGGAAACGTGAGCAAGTAATGTTGCGCCACCCAGATCGTCTGCCATGTCGCTTATCACCGGCAGCAGTGAATCGCGTTTATCCGGAATAATCATATTGGCTAGATACTGGCTTTGACGCGAAGAGAATTTGCCCTGTTTAAGTACCGCGAGTAATTGTTTGCGACGTGCAGTCTCTTCGTCGGTAAGACCAAGCGGTGAATAGCCTAAGAGTGTGAGTGAACTTACCTTTTCGGGGTAAGTAAGCGCCCACAGCACAGCGATATATCCGCCCATGGAGTAACCAACCAAATGCACTTTCTCACCGTCGGGTACTCTGTCGCTGGTAAGAGCAAGCATATCCTGCAGGGTATTGGCCCATTGCAGGGGGACGTAACAGCGCTGCATGGCAGGCAGTTTTTTCCATACAGGAAACCAAACGCGTTCGTCGCACAGAGTGCCGGGAAGAAAAAGTACAGTCATAAAAATAAACCTGATTGGGGATTGCAATCGTAACAGGCTCTACGTTGGTGAGGCAATCACTGATACACTTACTGGCTTTCGGGCCGTATTACACACATTATTTTTGGGAAGTTTGGGAAGTTTATGCAGCAGTTGTTTTCCGATCGCATATTAACCTGGTTCGACGAGCACGGGCGCAAACATTTACCGTGGCAACAGGATATTTCGCCATACCGGGTGTGGGTGTCTGAAATTATGTTGCAGCAAACTCAGGTAACTACGGTGGTCCCGTATTTTGAGCGCTTTATGGCTCGCTTCCCTACCGTTGTGGCGCTGGCCAATGCTCCACAGGACGATGTATTACAGCTTTGGACTGGCTTAGGGTATTACGCCAGAGCCAGAAATCTGCACAAAGCCGCAATATGTGTCCGCGATGTACATCAAGGTGTTTTTCCCGACACCCTTGAGCAGGTGATGGCACTACCTGGCATTGGGCGTTCCACCGCCGGGGCTATATTGTCGATTGCTGGAGGGCAGTCGCATCCCATTCTAGACGGCAATGTTAAGCGGGTCCTGGCGCGCTATTTTGCTATCAGCGGCTGGCCCGGCGCGAAAAGTGTAGAGACTTCACTGTGGGAATATGCGACTGAATTAACACCGCCAGAGCGCGCAAATCACTATACCCAGGCCATGATGGACATGGGCGCAACCCTGTGTACGCGCAGCAAACCAAAATGTGATGCATGTCCGCTGCAAACTGATTGTGTAGCCTACGCACAGGGCAAACAAACTGACTATCCGGGTAAAAAGCCTAAAAAGGCACTGCCAGTAAAGCAAACTGTGATGAGCGTTATCCTGTGCCAGCGCGCGGTGCTGTTACAACAGCGCCCGCAAACCGGAATCTGGGGAGGGCTTTGGAGTTTCTTTGAGCGGGAGCCGGGCGCTGCGCTATCGTCTCAATTACGCCAACTGATTGGGGAGCATGAATCGCTAAATTTGGTGGAGCCGTTTCGGCATACTTTCTCGCATTATCACCTGGATATTCAGCCAGAAATACTCAGCTGTGAGCGTGTTCCGCAACAGCTTAGCGAACCAGGCTGGCGATGGGTGAGTCTGGATGAACCGCTGGAAGTAGGTGTACCCACTCCGGTCACCAGAATATTGAAAGCGTTGGGCAGTAACTTATAAACCCGAATGGTTGTGTTGTTCCTGAATCAGTTGGTTTGTTAACTCATCGGCAAGAAGCAGGTTATAGTCTCCCAGCGCATCTTTAATTTCGGTAAGTGCTTTGAGGTACAAGGGATATGTTCTAATGGATGACGTGATGATTTCAAGGGATTGCGTATTGTCTTTGAATATGGATTGAGAGAGAGACTGCAAGCGCTCGGTCAGTGTCATGGTTAGGTCTATCCCACAGGCGTGATCGTTTTCCTCAGGTGTCTGCTGTGTAAGCCACGCCGACAGCAACGGTAAAGCACTCAGCGCATTATTCAGATTCGCTATTTGTTGGTGGGATGGCCGTTTATCACTTTTTAGCGCTGTTTCTATTTCCGCTGCCGTGGCGGAAATGGCAAGCAAACCCAGGTTACCACCTGTGCCTTTTAGGGTATGCGTGAGTGATTTGGCAGCACAGGTATCCCCGATTGCCAGAAACGCTTGTAGGTTTTCCCCTGCGCGTTGGTATTTGCCGATAAAGCTGGTTAGCAATGAATGAAGCAATGCCTGCCTGCCGTTCATGTTTTGGTAAGGCTTCAGTAAATCAATGCCTGCAATATCCGGAAAGGCTGGTGTTTTTGTGGTGGCCGGAACGGTTAT
The DNA here is from genome assembly GCF_047290655.1 of Alteromonas sp. AMM-1. NCBI lineage: Bacteria > Pseudomonadati > Pseudomonadota > Gammaproteobacteria > Alteromonadales > Alteromonadaceae > Alteromonas > Alteromonas sp. AMM-1. The sequence continues at coordinate 52,752 of NZ_JBLBUE010000013.1, forward strand.
CTCTGCAGTAACGCCATCTAGCTTTAATACGTTAATAATGACCTGCGCGATGGTCTCTGGCGCGATGGGTTTCGATATATGGTCGTCCATTCCACTGCGCAAATGCTTGGCTTTGTCTTCTTCCCTGGAATGCGCAGTCATAGCGATAATTGGCGTATTTGACCGGAATTCTGGCAAATTCCGCAATTCTTTCATTGTGGAAATACCATCCATTCCGGGCATCTGTATATCCATAAAAATAAGGTCAAAGCATTCATGTTTCACTATTTCCAGAGCCTTAAAACCAGAGTCACAGGTAATCACTCTGCATCCCAGATCGATCAGCATTGCCGCGGCTACCTGCAGGTTAATATGATTGTCATCTACAACCAGTACGGCGAGATTAGTAAACTTGGGGGCGGATTCTGTGTCGAGTTTGTCGGTATAGCGAATAATCGATTCACCGGATAATGCCTGAAACAGTTCTTTGGTTCGAACCGGTTTGAGTAAGTGATAATCCGCATCCTCACCGTCATTAATGATGTCTTCATAGTTTTCCAGTGAGATACAGGTTACGTTGCATGCTGGCAGCCTGCTTTTTATGGTGGGTATTTTGATGCGATCAGCATTACTCATATGACTAAGATCCAGCAGGAAGTGCAGCGCATTACCGGATGCATTCAAACTGTCAAATGCTACTTCATCAAAGGTATCGCAAAGCGTTAACGAGGCGATACTTGTGTTAGAAAATATAGATGAGAGCTTGGTCTGATATTGCAGGCAATTGGTAAGCACCACAACGTGCTTATTGAATAGCCTGGGATTATACACATCACACAGAGTATGTTGGTCTGCAACCATTGAGGCAAGTGAAAAGTAGAACTCTGAGCCTTCGCCAGGAACACTGCGAACGTGTAAGCTGGATGCCATGGCGTTGATGTAACTCGCTGAAATAGCCAGCCCAAGTCCTGTGCCTCCGTATTTTCTTGTTACTGAGGAATCACTCTGTGAGAAGGCTTCGAACAAGTTCGTCATTTTGTCTGGTTGAATACCGATACCCGTGTCTTTTACGCTAATGGTAACACCTGTTGTTTCGTTGAAGTCCGCCGCTAATACAACAAATCCCTGGTCGGTAAACTTAATGGCATTAGACAGTAAATTACCGATAACTTGCTGAAGCTTGTGGCCATCTCCAATGAATGAGTTAGGAATTTGTGGCGAAATAATCGTGATGATGTCGAGGTCTTTCTTTCGTGCGTTAGGTGCAAAATTATGCGCCACCGTTTCGAGTGTATGCCTCAAGTCAAATTCGTGTTGTTCAAGTGTTACGCCAACAGCATCAATTTTTGAAAAATCGAGAATGTCATTAATAACGGCAATGAGTAGCTTGCCGCTTTGAATTGCTGACTGGATTAAAGAATTGCGCTGGAGGTCACTTTTGCATTTGCGCATTGAGTAGAGCATACCCAGTACGCCGTTAAGGGGCGTACGAATCTCGTGACTCATATTGGCTAAAAATTCAGATTTTGCCTGAGCGAGCTTGATAGCTTCGTCTCTTGCGTCAGCAATTTCCTGAGTGCGCTTTATAATTTCGAGTTCCAGGCCGTCCATGTATTGCTCGAGTTTACAATTCGCCTCATACAGCTGAAGTGACCGTTTGGTGAGTATACTTTCAGCTTCAAGTTTGGCTTGACGCTCTCTTTGGTATTTTCGTTCCATGACTTGTAACTGCTTTTGCAGGTTTTCGAGTTGAGATCCCGTTGTTTGTGTAGTCATGAAAACTAACCCTCTTAGCGCACATTTATATATAGACGTCTATTTTCAACTTTACTAGTTAAACAAACGTTTAAGATATAATACCTAATTTTATGTGCTTGCTAAAATATGCGCTCTTAGCAATTAGTCTTAATTCGTTAATACTTATATTTTTATATATACATGATTTTTATAATTTATTTATTTTTACATAGTCATTTATAAATATTTTAGCTCAATAATTATACATAATATTCTTCCCAAGTTGACAATTATGAATTAATCTTCTTACACGATTAAGATGAGGTCTTTTGTTGTTTAGGTGACATTTATGACATTTGGTGGTCAGCAAATTCTGATAATTGATGACAGCAAAGAAGACATTGGCTTCTTGCAGGCCATTCTTAGCGGCGACTACTCCATTGTCGCTGCCACATCCGGAGCGGGTGCTTTGGATATTTGCGCATTTGGAAAAATCACTCCGTCAGTCATTTTGCTCGACGTTTCTATGCCGGATATGGACGGTTATCAAACCTGTCAGGCCATCAAAGCACTGCCGGGTTTCGAGCAGGTTGAGGTTATTTTTGTTAGTGCCAACGATTCCCTCGACGAGAAGCGAAAAGGCTATGAAGCAGGCGGTAACGACTACCTGTCAAAACCAGTGAATCGCGACGAAATTCTGCAAAAAGTAAAATTAGCCGTGCTGAGAAAGCAAGCCCGTGAAGACTCCGAATCGCAGTCAAAAATGGCGTTGGATACGGCTATGACTGCCATTATGGATGCAAGTGAACAATCCAATGTTATTCACTTCTTACGGCAAAGCTTCTCCTGTCAGAGTGTTGAGGAGCTGGCGCAATCTATTGTTGATACCTGTGATAATTTCGGGCTGTTAAACACAGTTCAAATTCGCACTGACTGGCAGGCAATAACTAAATCGTCAGGCAATAACCCTTCACCGCTGGAAATCGAAATGCTTACGTCGCTCCAACAAATTGGACGCATATACCAGCGTGGACAGCGGTTAATACTCAACTTTGGCAATATTTCTCAACTTATCAAAAATCTCCCGGATGACGAGGCCAAATGCGGACGTTTAAGGGACCATCTGGCATTAATCCTCGAAGGCGCAGAAAGTCGCTTAAAAGCACTTAATGCAGTGGATGAAATGAAAAGTGTTATGGAAGGCACCAACGATGCGCTCTCAGAAATGGCAACCAAGCAGGCTAACCAAAAACGCCAAAACGTGAAAATCATGGATGAAATGATTGAAGAGATCCAGGTTGGCTTATTTGACTATGGGCTAACGGAGGAGCAAGAAAAAGTGCTGCTTGGCATGGTAGAGCGCTATTCAGAGAAGGTTTTTAGCGCGTACGAAGAAGGCCTTCAACTGGAAGACAGTATGGCGGTGATTTCAAGCAGTTTAAAACGCGCCATCAAGCAGTTTTTCCAGTCTGCTGAAAGTTAAGTGGAGCAATTTGAACAAGCTTGAATCGGATTTGTGTCGAGTGAATCGCAGATGACATGATTTCCGTTAACGGGCAATAGTGATAGACTGGCACCACATATAAGTTTTTAAGAGAAAGAATAAATGCCAAGAACGGTATTTTGTGTGCGCCTTAAAACAGAAGCCGACGGACTGGATTTCCAGTTGTATCCGGGTGAATTAGGCAAGCGTATTTTTGACAATATCTCTAAACAGGCATGGGCTGAGTGGCAGAAAAAACAAACTATGCTGATTAACGAGAAAAAGCTGAATATGATGGAGCCAACCGACAGGCAGTTTTTAGAAACACAGATGCAAGCGTACTTGTTTGAAGGTAAAGAGCCCACTATTGAAGGGTATGTACCGCCGAAAAAGGCGTGATTTTGTGCATGTTGAGCAAAGAATGCGCAGTTGAAAAAAATTCTGAGAAAAACGGTTGACTTAAAAGCCCGAAACTCGTTAAATACGCACCCACAGCAAGACGGGTAATTCACCTGACAATGCTAACCAGTTTTCGCCTCGATAGCTCAGTTGGTAGAGCAGCGGATTGAAAAGTGCAAGCTTATTGATTCAAAGTTTTACCAAGTGCTTGAAAATAGCGGGCTGTAACGTTAGAGTTTACTAACGTAGACTTTGCAAAGTTTTGCAAAGCTCTGAAACAAAAACATCGCACAATATTATGTGCCCAGATAGCTCAGTTGGTAGAGCAGCGGATTGAAAATCCGCGTGTCGGTGGTTCGATCCCGCCTCTGGGCACCATTCCTCTTGGTGTCATACAAAAACTAAACCTCTTATTTCAAAATCTTTGCAAAATTAGATTTAATCTATAGCTCTTATAATTTCGTTTTGACTGGCTACTACGTCAAGAATGTTAATATCTTCGTAATCATTACCATCTTTGTAATAGTGGGTGTTTGACAGCGAGTTGATCAGTAATAGCCCATTTTTTGGCCTTGTAATAGAGGTGTAGATAAGCCGATTAAACTCTTCCTTAGTTTCCATTACTGTACCGCTGAAGCGAGGATCAATCACAATACAGTTCTGACATTCCAGACCTTTAGCCTTATGCATAGTTATGACTTGTTCAGGCTCAAGAAGCCCTTTCAAAGCTGTTCTTAGTTTCTTAACTACCGAATTTGTTCTGACAAGAACTAGCGTATCGGTATTGTGGTGCATTTTGAGAAAAGCACTTGTTGGTTTACGTACATCGTCGAGTCTATCGACATGACAGATGTGTGGTGGTGTACCATCAGAGTCTGGAAGAACTCGCAAATCTCTGCTGTCAGTACTCGTAAACTGACGAACAAAGTTAGCATTAATAGTTGTTTCGATGCTCGATATTGTCGAGTGAGGTGGCACACATTTGCATCTTTGTCTTTCACAAACTTGGTTAGCAATTCCGGCTTGCTTCCTCTGAAACCATAGATAGACTGAGATATGTCTCCCACAAAAGTGAGCTCTATCCCAGATTCAAGCAGCCTGCCAAGCAGATTGATTTGTGCGCGGTTGGTGTCTTGCATTTCATCAAGTAGTAGGTGCTTGTGCTTTCTACCGAGCTTCTTGGCTGTGGCCTTGTCTTTTATCCTTCTTTCTAGCTCTCTAACGACATCCTCGAAATCCCAAAGTCTATTCACCTTTTTATATTTCTCATAGTGCTTAATGACCTCAAGGCATTCGTTTACCTTACTTTTGCCCAGAGTCGGCTCTGCACATTTTGATATTGATTTGCAGTCGTTTTTAGCAAGTGACAAAACATCGCTGACATCCGAGGCCGAAATAGAAGCCTCGAGATCTTTAATTATCTTGTTTAGTTCTTCAATTCTGCCGCTTTCATCGTCAGTGTCAGCAATGTACCTATAACCTTTATATTCCGAGAAGAGTATCTTCAACTGTCTACCGCACCACGCAGTAAATGTAGAAACATTAGGTCTGACAGTAAAACCTGTCCTGAACCTTTGATTGAGCTCGTCAGCAGCCGCGTTGGTGAACGATAAGCACGTTATTTGGTTATTTCGCATACCATTATCAGCAAGGTATTGAGCGCGTTCTGCGATGAGCCTAGTTTTACCTGTTCCCGCACCACCGTAAACAATGGTAAGCGGAGCTGATGATTCAACAGCTCTTTGCCACGCTCTGGCTGGTTTGTCTGGGTCAAATGTTCTTACTGGTCTCACATCATAGGAGAACAGCTTGTTGGTTTCTGAACGTTGCCACCAGTATCGGTATTGTTCTAAGGTTTTTGAGTCAGGTGCTCGACTATTTTCAGAAAACGTTATTGTCGCTAGAAAGTGATCAAGTAGCTGAGCTTTCCCGTTCGAGAACCAGTCACTGTCCAGCCTATACGGCGGTAGCTTTTGCGCAATATAAGTTCGTCTCAGTGCGCGCCAGACATTGGATTTTTTAGTTTCGCTGCCTTTATTTCGACGGCTTTTGTTTCTGAGGAGTCTCGCTAGTTTAGGCTTTTCAAGCTTAGGTAGGAGCTTGGGATTGAAGAATGAGAGCCCTTCAAAATCAATTTTTGCATCATGCAGATTAGACAGTTTCAGAGGATCCGCGCCGAAGAAATGGCGGCGCTCAACTCTACTAGCAACAATACACTTTCTTAGTAAATTACTGCTGCGTCTGTGTGTCCATCCGTAACGCTCTGCATGCTTTTTAAGTTCCTTAAGCACCTTATC